>CAZFJJ010000327.1:0-1511 GCA_964519075.1 uncultured Lachnospiraceae bacterium | reverse complement strand
TTTTTCTTTTGACCTAGCAGGCGCAAGAGAAAAAAGCTTGGCAAAAAGAAAAGCGCCGAAAGAGAGTTTCGCGTTCTGCGGAACGCGAGGAGGGCTACGCGCCCTCCACTGCGCCGCCTTTTGAAAAAGGCGGGCGAAAACTTATATAGAAAGTTAACGAGTGTTTCTACAACGCCTCTCTCAGCAATGTCAAAATCTTCTTCTCCTCCCGGGACACCTTCACCTGCGACAGCCCCATGGCGTTGCCCACCTGCTGCTGGGACAGCCGATGGAAGTAGCGCAGGCGGATGATCTGCTGTTGATCGGGGGTGAGCCGTTTGATGGCCTGCTCCAGCGCAATGTGATCGGTGAGGCGATCCAGAGGCGCATCGGGATCGGCGATGAAGCTTTCCAGTGGCGCGCCGTCTTCACCGCCTATCGTCTCGCTAAGGGAGCGGATGGGGCCCGCCGCGTCCAGCGCGGTGACGATCTCCTCGGCGGTGTAGCCGGTCAGCTCCGAAAGCTCGCTCACGGTAGGCTCCCGACCCTCCCGCCTTAAAAACTGCTCCCGTTCCCGCATCAGATGCACCGCGCGGGTGCGAATGGTGCGGGATACCTTGATGATCCCATCGTCCCGCAGGTGGCGGCGGATCTCTCCGATGATCAGCGGAACGGCGTAGGTGGAGAACATACACCCGAAGGAAAAATCGAAGGATCGCGCCGCACGAAGCAGCCCGATAGAGCCGATCTGCACCAGATCCTCGTACTCGGTTCCCCGATCTCGAAAGCGGAGCGCTACTGATTTCACCAGTCCCATATTGTTTTCTACCAGCTCTGCCAGCGCGCACTCGTCTCCTTCGGCAACCTGCCGCAGAAGGGTATCGTTATCTGTCATCTCTGCTCATCCTTTCTGTCCGAGCATTCGTATAACCGCTCGGTTATGTAGAAGAGCTTCCGAACTGCATTTCAAAAGCGACGGTAGTGCCTTTTCCCGGCTTTGATTTCACCGAGAATTTTCTCGAGAGCGACTGCATGATGGGCAGTCCCATGCCGCCTCGCTCGCCCTCGGGATCGGTGGTGTAAAGGGGCTGCATACAGCGCTCCACGTCGGTCATGCCGCAGCCCGTGTCCTTGATCCGCACCTTCAGCGTGCCTTTTGAGGTGATACGGACGGCGACCTGAACGTTCCCCGCGCGGCTTGTCCCTTTGTAAGCGTGGACGACGCAGTTGGTCACCGCCTCCGACACCACCACGCGCAGGTCGGACAGCTCCTCCAGCGTGGGATCCAGCCGTGCGGCAAAGGCACAGACGATCTGACGGGCGAAGGCTTCGTTCTCCGAAAGGGCGGGGAACTCTAATTTGAATCCGTTTTGTGCTTTTCTTTCCTTCATGATTTTGCAACCTCCTGTTGAGTCTTGTCTGCCGTGAGCACGGGGATCAGCTTGTCCACTCCCGCAAGGGCGAGGATCTTGACGGTCTGGGGCGTGGGATTTTTCAGCTTCAGCACGCCGCCGATCTCCCGCATTCTGGTG
>CAZFJJ010000326.1:0-1519 GCA_964519075.1 uncultured Lachnospiraceae bacterium | reverse complement strand
TTCGGCAGAAACATAAATCAAAGGGATTTCCCAGAGGAGAGATTTACATGGTAAAAATCATCGTAGGCCCCAAGGGTCACAGCAAAACCAACAGACTGATCGACGCAGTAAATGCTGCAGTAGAGTCTTCCAAGGGCAGTGTTATCTGCATTGAAAAAGGCTCCGTATCTACTTTTATGATTTCCAGTTCCGCAAGACTTGTGGATATTGATGAATACGACGTTACTTCCTACGATAACCTTTATTCCTTTATTTGCGGCATGCTGGCCAGCAACTACGACATCACCGATCTGTTCGTAGACTCCACTCTCCGCATCGGCGGCAGAGATTATGACGCGCTGGACGCATTCTTGGCAAAGGTTTCCGCACTGTCTGCAAAGTGCGGTGTAAACTTCATGTTCACCGTATCTACCGAAGCAGATTGCCTGAAGCCCAGCACCTACGCTACCTGCAGCGTACAGGCTGTTTAATTGCTGCACCAAACAAAGCTCCCGAAATTTTTTCGGGAGCTTTTGCATTTTTGCATCTTTTGCATACAATGGGAATAGGCGTCAGACGACGTCTTATATCGAATATGCAGGAGGAACAAATCCTATGCCGGATAACAGAACTATCGGTCGTGAGGGAATGTCTCCCCGCAGGGATAATATTTGTATCGATTCGTATCGGATTCTGGACAGCTGCAAGGACAAAGATTGCTTTGAAGATACCCGCGTGCTGCTCACCGACTACGGTCAGGAGATCTTGGAGAAGAGCGGAAGCGTGAGAGTCACCGGTACTCACGTGATCTGGACCGACATCGTGGTGGATCCCGTGAAGTTCAATCGTGGATTTTACCAGATCTCTATCCGTTATTTTACGAAAATTACCTGCGAGGCTTGCGTTGGCCTTGGAAAAAGTCAGGAAATTGAAGGAATCGCCGTGAATGAGAAGAAGGTCGTTCTTTACGGTGGCGAAGGGAACGTCAACATATTCAGAAGCTCGGAGCTGCCGGGAGAGTTTTGCACCTGGGGCGGAGGCGGAGAGACCGTCTCATCCAGCAAGCCCTCCGTGGTGGTGGAGGTTGTTGATCCGATCGCACTTTCGGTCAAGGTTAAGGAGAAGGGAAGCAGTCCCGCACTTTGCTGCTGTTGCTGCGCGGAGGAGATGCCCTCCTGTGTAGTGCACAGCATGAACGGGAATCTCTGCGATCCTGCAGGCGCCACGCGCAACCTTTACGTTACGCTGGGATTCTTCTCGGTGATCCGCGTAGAGCGTCCCGCACAGTTTTTGGTGTCTGCGACCGAATACGCAGTACCGGATAAGGTGTGCCGCACGGCAGAGGAAGAAGATCCTTGCGCGGTGTTTGCCAAGATGAGCTTCCCCGTCAACGAATTCTTCTCGGGCGGCAACTGCAATTCCTGCGGCTGAGTGAATAAGGAACGACGCAAAAAGAGAGAAGCACAAACGCTTCTCTCTTTTTCATTGTGCGCTCGGCACGTGTTACAACTTGGCGGTGGAAGTCCGCTACAGACTTGGC
>CAZFJJ010000325.1:0-1525 GCA_964519075.1 uncultured Lachnospiraceae bacterium | reverse complement strand
CGGCACCATCGAGACCCCCGTATTCATGAACGTAGGCACCTCCGCCGCCATCCGCGGCGGCGTGGGCGCTGAGGATCTGAAAGAAATTGGCTGTCAGGTGGAGCTGTCCAACACCTACCACCTCCACATCCGTCCCGGCGACGGCATCATCAAGAGCCTGGGCGGTCTGCACAAATTCATGAACTGGGATCGCCCCATCCTCACCGACTCGGGCGGATTCCAGGTCTTCTCGCTGGCCAAGCTCCGCAAGATCAAGGAGGAGGGCGTGACCTTCGCCTCCCACATCGACGGCAAGCGCATCTTCATGGGTCCCGAGGAATCGATGCAGATCCAGTCCAATTTGGGCTCCACTATCGCTATGGCCTTCGACGAGTGCATCGAGAACCCCGCCGAATACCGCTACGTCAAAAACTCCATCGAGCGCACTACCCGCTGGCTCCACCGCTGTAAGGCGGAAATGGCACGGCTCAATTCCCTGCCCGGCACGGTGAACCCCCACCAGATGCTCTTCGGCATAAACCAGGGCTCTACCTATGACGATCTCCGCATCGCGCACATGGAGCAGATCGCCGAGCTGAATCTGGACGGCTACGCCATCGGCGGACTTGCCGTGGGCGAGGCGGCAGAGGATATGTACCACGTCATCGAGACGGTGGAGCCCTATATGCCCGAAAACAAGCCCCGCTATCTGATGGGGGTGGGTACTCCTCAGAACATTCTGGAGGCGGTACACCGCGGCGTGGACTTCTTCGACTGCGTTATGCCCTCCCGAAACGCACGCCACGGCAACCTCTTCACCTGGGAAGGCAAGCTGACCATCCTCAACAACCGCTTCCTGGACGATAACCGCCCCATCTCAAAATCCTGCGGCTGTCCCGCCTGCAAGAATCACTCCCGCGCCTACATCCGTCACCTCTTAAAGGCCGACGAGATGCTGGGCATGCGCCTCTGCGTCATGCACAACCTCTACTTCTACAACGATCTGATGCAGAAGATCCGCGATGCACTGGACGGCGACTATTTCGAGAGCTTCTATCAGAAATACGTCAATAAGCTGGCTGAGCGGGTAGACGACTAAACGATGCTCGCCAATTTCACTGCGCTGCTGAATAAGCACAAAACGCCGATCACGCTGGGCGCGATCCTGGTGGCAGGCTATCTGCTGCTCTTTGCCTGCGGCATCACCTGCCCCATTAAGCACCTGACCGGCATCTCCTGCGCCGGTTGCGGCATGAGCCGCGCCTGGTTTCACGCGCTGACCTTCCGCTTCGCCGAGGCGATGGAGTTCAACCCCGTCTTCTGGATCGTTCCGCCCTTGGGGCTATTCTGGCTCCTGCAGAAAAAGCACCGTCGAATCGGAACGGTCGGTCTGCTCCTATGTATGGTCATCCTGCTGGTGACCTATCTGCTTCGGCTGATCGACCCTACCGACACCGTAGTGGTCTTCGCCCCCGAGAACGGAGCCGTATGGCGCGCCGTCCGCGCTCTGCTGACCTTCATCGGTAACTAACCGCTTCTGTTCAAA
>CAZFJJ010000324.1:0-1561 GCA_964519075.1 uncultured Lachnospiraceae bacterium | reverse complement strand
GCTATATGTCTATGAACATAGAGTTTTATCCATTAATGACAGATGAACACAATCAAAATCCTGACGATCTACCGGTATAAAAGGTATGTCCTCGTTCCACAACCGAGCGAGGGCATATAACAGACTTTCTAAAAATATTTTTGCAAAACCTATTGACAATTTCATTCAGCTGTAATATGACATAATATTCAATTTAACATAGTCATCCTTTTCCTTCATTAGTATTGCCAACCAAATTGAGCTGTATGAAGATTGCAAGAAGGTTATAAATCCCGAGGACGAGTGGCAGATTATCTCCAACACCCAAGAAGCCATCATCGACGAAGATACCTTTAACCGCGTTCAAAAGTTGTGAGGGAATCGCAGACGAAACATCTCCACGACAGAGAAAGTTTATTTTCGGGAATACTGTACTGTGCCGATTGAAAATCCAAGCTTTATTTCTGCATAGCAAGGAGCCCACTTCCGAACTCGTCAACAGACTCATCCGACGCATCGAGGTGCACAAAAGCGAAAAGGTCGATGGAAGAAAGCGCGTAAAGCTTGATGTTTACTTTACCTCTGTCGGACTGATTGACATTCTCGATGAAAAGGAACTCCGCGAAATGATGGAAGAACTCCGTAAATCCGCGTAAGACCTAAAAAGCAAGAATACGGCATACCTCTTTCGAGATATACCGTATTCTTGCAAAACTGTCCTTTAGGGTACGCCCCTAAGGGAAGGTGCTTTTTTGCATGTATGCAGTTTTCTCAGAAATCTACTTCCAGATCGTAGTAGCAGCACTTGAAGAGCTTTTCCATCTCCTCCTGAGAGGGCTGACGGGGGTTAGAGCCGGTGCAAGCGTCGCCGATGGCGTTCTTTGCGATCTCGGGCAGACGGGAGAGGAATACTTCCTCGGGAACGAAGCCCTGCTCGCAGGGGTAGCTGTCGGCACCGTAATTCTTGATGCACTGAGGGATGTTCAGATCGTCGTTCATCTTGCGCAGGTAAGCGATCAGGTTGGCAACCTTCTCGTCGTCGTTTGCGCCGCCCAGCTTCATCTCGTCAGCGATCTGACCGTAGCGAGCCTTAGCGGTGGGATCCTTAGCGTTGAAGGCGATGACCTTGGGCAGGTACATTGCGTTTGCCGCGCCGTGGATGATGTGTGCGCCGTAGTCTTCGAAAATAGCGCCGGTCTTGTGTGCCATGGAGTGAACGATACCCAGCAGAGCGTTGGAGAATGCCATACCTGCCAGACACTGTGCGTTGTGCATGGATGCACGCTTGTCCATATCGCCGTTGTAGGAGTCAACCAGATCGGACTGAATCATCTTGATGGCGCCGATGGCAAGAGGATTGGTGAAGTCGCAGTTAGCGGTGGAAACATAGGCCTCCACAGCGTGGGTCATTGCGTCCATACCGGTGTGCGCAACCAGCTTCTTGGGCATGGTCTCAGCCAGGTCGGGGTCAACGATGGCAACGTCCGGAGTGATCTCGAAGTCTGCCAGGGGGTACTTGATGCCCTTCTCGTAGTCGGTGATAACTGCGAATGCGGTAACCTCGGTAGCGGTACCGGAGGTG
>CAZFJJ010000323.1:0-1568 GCA_964519075.1 uncultured Lachnospiraceae bacterium | reverse complement strand
GGTCAGGAGGGCTGTCTTTCCCTGCCCGGCAGATGGGGCATCTGCACCCGTCCCGACACCGTGACAGTGGAGGCCACCAACCGCCGCGGCGAGCGTTTCCGCGTGACCGGCACGGGGCTCACCGCCCGTTGCTTCTGCCACGAGCTGGATCATCTGGACGGCATCCTCTACCCCGACGTTGCAGACCGTATGCTCACCCGCGAGGAAGTCCTCGCCATGCAGGAGGAGGACGACGATTGATGCGTGTCCTCTTTATGGGAACTCCTGATTTTGCCATTCCCACTCTCCGCGCGCTGGCGTCGGCGCACCAGGTGGTCTGCGTAGTCTCCCAGCCCGACAAGCCCAAAGGCCGCGGAATGCAGCTGCATCCCACCCCTGTGAAAGCAGCGGCAATGGAGCTGGGCATCGAAGTCCGTCAGCCTGAGACGTTGAGAGACGGTGCCTTCCTACCCGATCTCACCGAGCTGCGACCCGATGCCATCGTGGTGGTGGCCTACGGCAAGATCCTGCCCGAATATGTGCTGAACTTCCCGAAATACGGTTGCATCAACGTCCACGGCTCGCTCCTGCCCGCCTATCGCGGCGCGGCACCCATGCAGAGAGCCATCATGGAGGGCAACAAGGTCACCGGCATCACCACCATGCAGATGGCAAAGGGGCTGGACACCGGCGATATGCTGGAGGTTGCGGAAGTCGAGATCACCGAGAACGACAATTTCGAGGCCATCCACGACAAGCTCTCGACGGCAGGCGCTGACTTGATCCTCTCCACCCTCGCAGGCTTGGAGGCCGGAACGATCACGCCTGTAAAGCAAGACGATTCCCTTGCCACCTATGCGGCGAAGATTGAAAAGGCGGATTGCGTGCTGAACTTCACCCGCACCGCACAGGAGCTCCACGATCAGATTCGCGGACTCTCTCCCATTCCGCTGGCGTTCACCAAGCTGAACGGCAAGCTGCTGAAGATCGTGGCTTCCCGCCTCCCCGGCGAAACCTCTGCAAAAGCCCCCGGCACCGTCCTGTCCACCGATAAGGGCGTCATCGCCGTAGCTACGGGTGACGGCGTCCTCCACATCACCGAAGTCCTCCCCGAAGGCAAGGGCAGAATGTCCGCCGCCGCTTTTGTGAATGGAAAAAAGATCGCCGTAGGCGATCTTTTGGGAAATTAAATGTATTTGAGGCTCCGCCTCAAACTCCGGCAGGAACCTTCTTGAAAGAAGGTTCCTGCACCTCCAAGAACATTTAATAAGCGCGGCAAATACTTGCCGCGCAAAAGTGTTTGTGTACTTATATTGCATCATTCTCGTAGGGCGGGGCTTGCTCCCGCCGTCAACGGCATTTGCCTGCATAATTGTTGATCCAAGCACAGAACTTTTGATCGTACTAATCATTCGAAAACGGCGGGAGCAAGCCCCCGCCCTACAACTATCCCCCGAAAAGGAGTTCACCATGTCTACCAACGTCCGTGAAGTAGCCTTCAAACTACTCACCCGCATAGAAAAAGAGAAAAAATTCGCCGCCCTTGCGTTGGATGCAGAGGTGGAGCGGGGCATCTACTCCGACGAGGA
>CAZFJJ010000322.1:0-1574 GCA_964519075.1 uncultured Lachnospiraceae bacterium | reverse complement strand
ACCGATGTATCGGGCTCCAGACGGCGGACGGTCTCACCGGTAGCAAAGACCTCCTGCACGAAGGGGATCTCGCAAACTCTGGCCAGACCCAGACCTGCCGAGCCCGAAATCGCCAGCTTGATCGGGCGATCCACGATGTCCTCCAGACGGCGGACGATCTCCAGCGTCTTTTGACGCACCTGAGAGAAGTGCCGCTCGTAGGTATCGTAGACTATCTCGCCGTCCTTGATGACGACGATTTTGGCGGTAGTGGAGCCAATGTCCACGCCCAGCGTGATATATTCACTTGAAAGATTACAGGATGCGGGAAGCTTGAATTTCATTGGTATACCGTTCCTTGTTGGATTTTGTCGGATGAGGGAGTCTGCCGATACCGCACGAAGGAGGCGTTGCCAAGCGATTCCCTATACGCACTTTTGAGGGGACAACACTCTGTCCCCTCAAAATCTGCGCGTTATAACCGCATGACGCCGTTTTTACACGCATTCCGATGGCGTTTCCATGCGTACGCAGACTTCTACAAATGCGATTATAACACACGAATATGAACTTTATATTAAATCCGCAATATCAAAAATCAACTTTTCGGATTTTTCCCAGCCGAGGCAGGGGTCGGTAATGGACTTGCCGTAGCAGCCCTCGCCGATCTTCTGTGCGCCGTCCTCGAGATAGCTTTCGATCATAAAGCCCTTGACCATCTTCTTGATATCGGCGTTATGACGGCAGGAGTGCAGCACTTCCTTGCAGATACGCACCTGCTCCAGGGGCTTTTTGCCTGAGTTGGCGTGGTTGGCATCCACGATCAGGGACATATTCTCCAAATTCTTCGCTGCGTACATCTCGTACAGCTTGCACAGATCCTCGTAGTGATAGTTGGGCAGGGAGCGACCCTGTGCGTCCACGTAACCGCGCAGGATGGCGTGGGCGTAAGGATTGCCGGTGGTGTTGACCTCCCAGCCGCGGTAGATAAAGGTATGGGCGTGCTGAGCGGCGGTGATGGAGTTCATCATGACCGACAGATCGCCGCCGGTGGGGTTCTTCATACCCACGGGGATAGTGATACCGCTGGAGACCAGCCGATGCTCCTGATTCTCCACCGAGCGGGCGCCGATGGCGATGTAGGACAGCAGGTCGGACAGATACTGATAGTTATCGGGATAGAGCATCTCGTCCGCAGAGGACAGACCGGTCTCGCGGAGCACGCGGGAGTGGAGCTCACGGATGGCCAGCACGCCGTGCCCTTATTCATTCTTCTCTCATAATCCTTAAAATCTACGGGCATAGTATTGTCCTCCTAAAATTTAATTTGTAACGGTGGTTCCGATCTCTTCACCGCGAACCACGCGCAGAATACTGTTTTCTTCCGCCAGGCCGAAACAGACCATAGGAATATTATTATCCATTGCCAGGGCCATAGCAGTGGTGTCGGTGGCCTTCAGGCCCTTTTCCAGCACCTCACTGTATGTTAAATAGTTGTATTTTACCGCATTGGGATCTTTCTTGGGATCTGCGGAATAAATGCCGTCGATATTTTTTGCCATCAGAATGGCATCCGCCTCGATCTCCACGCCCCG
>CAZFJJ010000321.1:0-1596 GCA_964519075.1 uncultured Lachnospiraceae bacterium | reverse complement strand
GCTCATCGACGCCTACTGCGGCACCGGCACCATCGGCCTGACCATGGCAAGCCGCGCGGGCACGGTGGGCGCAAAAGAGGTCATCGGCGTGGAGGTGAACCGCGACGCGGTGCAGGACGCGAAGGAAAACGCCCGCCGCAACGCCATCGAGACCGCAAAATTCTACGCCGCCGATGCAGGCGATTTTATGCGGGAGCTTGTCGCAAAGGGCGAGAGTGCCGACGTGGTGGTCACCGACCCGCCCCGTGCGGGCTGCAGCAGAGAGTTTCTGCAAAGTCTCCTGACCCTCGCCCCGAAGCGGGTGGTGTATGTCTCCTGCAATCCCGAGACGCTCGCCAGAGATCTGGGCACGCTCACGCGGGGCGGGTATCGGGTACGGAAGATCCAGCCCGTGGATATGTTCCCTTTTACCGAGCATTGCGAGGTAGTGGTGGGGCTGGAGCGGAAGTAACCGTAGCTGCCTTACCTATCAAAGAATTATTGGAGTTATTATGTACGATATACAAAGCAGATGGAAGCTTGAAAACAACGTTTTGAGATATTACGGTCTGAGAAATCATCCCTTTTTGTTTCAAAACACGGTAAAGCTTACCGCAAAACAAAGAGCGATCGTTGAAAAGATTCCCTCGGAGCTGACCGCCGCCGAGATCGATCTGCTGAAGCCGTATATCGGTCAGCAGATCGTCCGAAGCGAGGATAAAAGAGTGATCCCTTCCTCCTTGGATGAGGCAAGGTTTTGCAAAACCTGTATCGCAAACGATTATATGATTCCCGGCATCGAATTCGATGAAGAGGGCAATTGCCCCATCTGCCAATCTGCAGAGCAGACTAAGCGGCTCAAGAGCATCGTGCCCATCATGAACACCTTCCCGAAATCGAAGAAATCCCGCTTTGACGTGGCGGTGTTTTATACCGGCGGTAAGGACTCCACCTACCTGCTGTATTATCTGTCCAAGGTGTTGGGGCTCCGGGTGTTGGCACTGACGTGGGAGATCCCCTATCAGTCCGAGTGTGCGAAACAAAGCATCGAAAATGCCAAAAAAATGCTGGATTCGGTGGAATTTATCAGCCGAAAGGTTTCCAATCACGATCTGAGAAAGATCTACAACAAATTATACGCTTTGAGCGAAAACACCTGTGCTTGTCCTTCCTTGGCATATGTGCTGTTCTACCCCGAGCTGGTGGCAAACCGAGTGCCTTATTTCGTGGCGGGGAACGAGCCTGCACAGATGCTGGGACTCTACTTCAACCATATGGCGCCGGAGATCGCTTATACGTTCCCGGAAAACAAATTGCTTAGTGGACTGCTGAATATCGGTCGGATTCTGACGCTTCATCCGCCTCTGAAAAAGGGACAGTTTCACACCCTGGTCACGATGAAGCAGCTTGCATAC
Organism: uncultured Lachnospiraceae bacterium; assembly: GCA_964519075.1. Taxonomy (GTDB): domain Bacteria; phylum Bacillota; class Clostridia; order Oscillospirales; family CAG-272; genus CAKSQF01. The sequence goes on along the minus strand of CAZFJJ010000321.1, from coordinate 202 downwards.
GGCGACAACAAGCTAAAGAATCTGGCAGGCTATTCCAATCCGCTGGTCGCGAACGTATGCGAGGCAATCAAGGAAGTCCCCCGCATTTTGAGTCCGCTGAAACGGGCGATCCGACAGTCCTCGTGGTCGGGGAACATTCCTGCATTCGTGCAGGTGGATTTCGATGAAATCAGCGGCGGCGTTTACGAGTGGAGCAAGATCA
>CAZFJJ010000320.1:0-1610 GCA_964519075.1 uncultured Lachnospiraceae bacterium | reverse complement strand
AAAAGTCTATGGATAGAACATACGCCTGTGCAAATTAGCAGATTTTTGCTAAAAATTTGATTAGCTGGCGATTAGCAAAACGGTGATTTTCTGGTAATCGCAATTAGCAAGAGTGAGGGTGGGATATGTTCACAGTTTGATTTTTATTTACTCTCTAAAAATGAAAAAACTCACTCTAAAAAACAAGTGAGCAAAGAAAAGTAAAAGTGCCGAAAACGCAGTGTTTTCGGCACTTTTTGGCGCGCTTGCCCGGATTCGAACCGGGGGCGTTCCGCTTAGGAGGCGGACCCTCTATCCTGCTGAGGTACAAGCGCATATACGATACAATTCAAACAAATGACCATTTGCCTTTTTGCAAAGGCGAGCGTTAAAACATCCCCTTAGGAGGCGGTCGCTCTATCCTGCTGAGCTACGGAAACAGATTTCGTTACTGAGTATACCACATTCCGAGAACTTTTTCAAGTATTTTTGCAAATTCTATTGAAAAATTCACAATTATGATTTATAATATATCCGAATGCAGTATTTTCGTCTGCTAACCATTCTGACAGGAGGATGTTTGTGTATTCCGTCCGTACATTTCTGATCACACTGGCGCTGTCGCTGGTATTGTTCGGTACCGTCGCTTACTTCGCTACCGGATTCGTTATGGATATCGTTTATCCCGACGAAGATGAATTGATCCAGTCCGATCACGTCTCCGGCGACTCAACGAGCGACACCAACGCCCAGGGAACCGTGAATCTTTTGCTGGTCTGCACCGATCAGTACGTCTACCGCCCCTCGGCAGGCGGCGCGGTGGAGTCACAGTTCAATCAGCTGGCCGACGCCGAGCTTCGAGAACACGATACGACTATCATTTTTCTTACGTTAGTCAGCTTTAACAGCACCACCCGTCAGGTCATGGTGACCGCTCTTCCCCGCAATCTCCTGGTAACTGCCAGCGGTCAGGAGATCGACCTGGATACCGCCTACTACTTTACTCAACAAGAATTGTACGGGCTGGGAAGCGATTACTTCGTGCGCTCCATATCCGCTCTGCTGGGCATTCAGGTAGATTATACCGGATACGTGGACATCGACGATTACGTGGACGTTGCTGACAATCTGGGCGGGCTTACGGTGGAGATCCCCGAAGACATTGATTCGCTGGGAATCACTGCCGGCGAAAAGAAGCTGACCTCTAACCAGCTCTATCGAATCCTGATGCAGGCAGAGTACGACGATCCGCTCAATGAGGTTCGTCTGCTGACCAGTCAGTGCAAGGCCATATTGGACTGCATCACCGACCAGGCACACGAGGCTTCGGTCTATGCCGATTTTGAGCGGATCAGCGGTGTACTGAACACCGATTTCACCAAAGCCAAGCTGACCGAGTACAAGGATCTGATCTTCAGTTACCGTAAATATCAGGTACATACGCCCATTGTCATCGGTCAATACGTGTCCTCGGGCGAGGAGCTGTATTTTCAGCCCGATCGCACGTCCACGCAAAATTTATTCAAACAATATAAGTAAAACATACATCGGAGGTTCCAATGAACAACAACGAAAAAACAATGGATAAAATCGTAGCACTCTGTAAAAACAGAGGCTTCATCTACGCAGGC
>CAZFJJ010000319.1:0-1619 GCA_964519075.1 uncultured Lachnospiraceae bacterium | reverse complement strand
AGATCGGCGATCGACGCACCCGTGGTGAGTGCGGGCAGCTCGCGGGAGACGAGCAGAGCGTTCACTGCTTCGCCGGGGGCGACGTAGGTGCGCTCGCAGCGCTCGATCTCGGCTTCGATGAGGGCTTGCTTCTCGGTGAACGCCGCGAAACGGGCGTTGTCGATTAGCCCTACCCGATGTCCGTGGGAGGTCAGCCGTGCGTCGGCGTTGTCCTGACGGAGCAGGAGGCGGTATTCGCTGCGGGAGGTCATAATGCGGTAGGGCTCGGCAGTGCCTTTGGTAACCAGATCGTCGATGAGCGTGCCGATATAGCTGCTGTCACGGGTGAGCACCAGTGGCTCCTCATCCTTCAGCTTCAGCGCGGCGTTGATGCCTGCCACCAGCCCTTGGGCGGCGGCTTCCTCGTAGCCCGAGGTGCCGTTGAACTGTCCCGCACCGTAGAGCCCGGGATGCTCCTTGAACTCCAGCGTTGCCAGCATCTGGGTGGGATCGGCACAATCGTACTCGATGGCGTAGGCAGTGCGCATGACGATGGCGTTCTCAAAGCCTTCTATGGAATGGAGCATCTCTATCTGTACCTCTTCGGGAAGGGAGGAGGAGAAGCCCTGAATGTACATTTCTTTGGTATCCTTGCCGCAGGGCTCCACGAAAAGCTGATGCCGCTCCTTATCGGCAAAGCGCACCACCTTGTCCTCGATAGAGGGACAGTAACGGGGGCCCGTGCCTTGGATCACGCCGCCGTAGAGGGGGGATCGGTGGAGATTTGCCTTGATGATCTCGTGGGTGCGGGGGTTGGTGTAGGCGATGTGGCAGGGGATCTGATCAAAATCCGCAAAAGCGTCGGGGTCGGTGCGGGTGGAGAAGGGAACGACCTCGTCCTCGCCCTCCTGCACCTCCAGCTTGGAGTAGTCGATGGAATCGGCGTGGATCCGGGGAGGCGTGCCGGTCTTGAAGCGCATCAGACGAATGCCTGCCGTCTCCAGACTTTGGGAGAGCGCATTGGCGGCGGTCATGCCGTCGGGGCCCTCCACTGCCACCGCCTCGCCGGTAATGGTGCGGGAGGACAGATAGGTGCCGGTGGCAAGGATCACCGCATCGGCATCCCATTTTGCGCCGTACTGGGTGACGACACCGGAGGCTTTGCCGCTCTCGTCAAAACAGACCTCTGTGATCTGCGCCTGCCGAAGGGTCAGATTCGGCGTGTTTTCCAACACTTTTTTCATATAAGCGCGATAAAGCAGGCGGTCTGCCTGCACCCGCTTGGAGTGGACGGCAGGACCTTTGCCTAAATTCAGCGTCCTCGATTGGAGCGTGACTTGATCTGCGGCGTAGCCCATCTCGCCGCCCAGCGCGTCGATCTCGTAGACCAGATGTCCCTTGCCCGTCCCGCCAATGGCAGGATTGCAGGGCATATTGCCTACCGCGTCCAGCGATAGAGTGAACAGGATGGTACTAAGTCCCATCCGCGCGGCAGCCAGCGCCGCCTCAATGCCTGCATGACCGGCACCTACTACCGCGACCCGGGTCTTCCCGGCATAGTATGTTTGCATAGATTTTTGTGGGGACCAATTTTGAGAAAAGTTACCCACACCAACAAACACATTTTGTAAACGGGGCAA
>CAZFJJ010000318.1:0-1621 GCA_964519075.1 uncultured Lachnospiraceae bacterium | reverse complement strand
ACCCAGGTAGTCCTGCCTCTTCTGAAAACCGATCTGCTTACCGTGATGCAGGCGGTCACTGCGGGCAGACTGTCCGAGGTGAACGTAGAGTTTGACGGCGGCGCGGCCTGCTGTGTGGTCATGGCCTCCGACGGTTACCCGCAGAAGTACGCATCGGGCTTTGAGATCAGACTCCCCGAGGAGACCACCGCCAACATCTACGTTGCCGGCGCCAAGATCACCGACGGCAAGCTGGTCACCGCAGGCGGACGCGTGCTGGGCGTCACCGAGACCGCTCCCACGCTGGAGGCGGCCATCGAGAAGGCTTACAAGGCGGTGGAGACCGTCTCCTTTGATAACGCATTCTTTAGAAAAGACATCGGTCAGCGCGCACTTGCCGCAAAGCAGTAAAGGGCTGAGAAAGGATTATTTGAACATGGTTTATCGTATTTATGTAGAAAAGAAGATGGAGCTGGCTAACGAAGCCAAGAGCCTGCTGTCCGAGATCAACGGACTGCTGCAGATCAGCTCGGTCACCGACGTGCGCTTCTTCAACCGTTACGACGTGGAAAATATCACCCCCGAGCTCTTCGATTACGCCGTGAAGACCGTCTTCTCCGAGCCTCAGCTGGATCTGACCTACCCTGATCTGCCTCAGGCGGTGGGCGCGACCGTTGTGGCGACCGAGTATCTCCCCGGTCAGTTTGACCAGAGAGCCGACTCCGCCGCGCAGTGCATCCAGATCATCTCCTGCGGCGACAGACCCGTGGTTCGCACCGCTAAGGTGTACTATTTCTACGGAAATCCCACTGCGGCCGAGCTTGCCGCTATTAAGAAGCATATTATCAACCCCGTAGAGGCGCGCGAGGCGTCTCTCGAAACCGTGGAGACCCTGCAGACCGACTACGCCATCCCCACCGAGGTTGCAACGCTGGGCGGCTTTACCAAGCTGGATGAGGAAGGGCTGAAGAGCTTCCTCCGTGAACAGGGGCTGGCAATGGATCTGGATGACCTCAAGTTCTGCCAGAGCTACTTCATCTCCGAGGATCGCGATCCCACCATCACCGAGATCAAGATGATCGACACCTATTGGTCGGATCACTGCCGTCATACCACCTTCCTGACCACCATCGACAACGTGACCTTTGAGGACGAGATTCTGCAGAAGGCGTACGACCGCTATGTGAGCGTGCGTGCGGAACTGAACCGCACCAAGCCGCAGAATCTGATGGACATCGCCACCATCGCTACCCGTTATCTGAAGGCGCAGGGCAAGCTCCCCAAACTGGACGAGTCCGAGGAGATCAACGCCTGCACCGTCAAGATCAAGGTGACGGTGGAGGGCAAGGAGGAAGACTGGCTCCTTCTGTTCAAGAACGAAACGCACAACCATCCTACCGAGATCGAGCCCTTCGGCGGTGCCGCTACCTGTATCGGCGGTGCGATCCGTGACCCGCTGTCGGGCAGATCCTACGTTTACGCGGCCATGCGCGTCACCGGCGCGGCTGACCCCACCACGCCCGTTTCCGAGACGATTCCCGGCAAGCTGCCTCAGCGCACCATCGTGCAGACTGCGGCAGCAGGCTACTCCTCCTACGGTAACCAGATCGGTCTGGCCACCGGTCAGGTGGACGAGCTCTAT
>CAZFJJ010000317.1:0-1623 GCA_964519075.1 uncultured Lachnospiraceae bacterium | reverse complement strand
TCGAATCCACAAAGGTGAAGCGCATATCGATCTCGGGCGCAGAGGTGAGGGTCACGGTCTTTCCCCGCAGATGAGAGACGTTGACGTAGGTATAAAAACGGGGCGAGGTGAAGTCGATGTGGGCGTCAAAATCCCAGATCAGCTTTCCTTCTTCGAAAAAACTGATTTTTTTCCATTTCGAGTGCATATTCACCGGCACCACGATATATTTGTTTTTGATAATGACTTGGTAATCTGACATAGTTTTTTCCTTCCTTTATGTAGATACTTGTGCAAATTCATTATATACCATCTTCCGCGGCATTGCAAGAGGCAAAACGCAAAAAACCGGTCTTCGGAAAATAATATCGCTTTTTCTCCTGTTTTGCGCGTTTTTCTATTGAAAAATGCCATCGAATACTGTACAATAACAGTAAAGAGATATTCCTGCCATGAAAGGAAACAGATCATGAAAAAATTCCTGAAAATCTTCACCTCTGCGCTGCTGTCGCTTTCCATGCTGACCCCTGCCCTTCCCGTTTTCGCTGCCGAGAGCGGCGAGATGAAGCCCCTTGAAAATCTCAAGGGGCTTGGAGGAAGCTGGAGCTTCGGCGACCCCATCACCTGTAGCGGCAGCGGCGATCTGTTCGCCCTTTCCGACAGCCGTGCGGAAAGCTTCGTTTTCGAGGCCGACGTGGAGTTCGTTAACCGAAGCGGCGCCGCGTCGCTGGTCTTCCTGTCCTCCGACAATCCCGCCCGCGGCTCCTACGTTGCCAACATTGACCTGTCTGCCGGCAACGCCCGCATCTTCCGCTTCGAATCAGCAGGCGGCGCTACCACCAAGGGCGAATACAGTCTGACCGCCGCCCAAAAGGCGAAGTCCACCTTCCACCTGCGGGTGGAGGTAAGCGGCGACAGTATGATCTACTTCCTGGACGGCGAGCCAGTAATCTCCATCACTGACTCCTCGGCAAAGCCGGGCGACCGTTTGGGTCTGCTGACCTACAACACTTCTCTGCAGTACACCAACGTCCGCTGGGCGGAGCTATCCGAGGGCGCTCCCGAGCTGACCGAGCTCACCGGTCTCTCCACCGCTTTCAGCGGACAGACCAACATGAAGGAGTCCCTCCCCTTCGGCACCACCGAGCTGAAGCTCACCGCCGCCGCGAAGAACGGTACTCTCACCGCAACGGCAGAAGGCGCTACCGTCAAAGTCAGCGGTAAGAACATCACCGTCAGCAATATCAAGGACGACTTTGCTCTGGTGATCTCTGTGACCAAGGGCGACGTCGTCCGCAGCTACGTGGTGCAGGTGAAGGTAGAGCCTGATCCCGCTACGATCTACAACGAAGAGTGGCGCGCACAGCTGCACTTTTCCACTCTGGTCAACTGGATCAACGATCCCAACGGTCTGGTCTACGACCCCTCCAACAAGACCTGGCATCTGTTCTATCAGTATAATCCTTACGGGCTGAACATCGCCAATCAGGTCTGGGGACACGCCGTCTCCACCGATCTGGTGCATTGGAAGGAACTGGACATCGCCATTCCCCAGGACTCCTTCGGCGCGGTCTTCTCGGGATCCTGCGTGGTGGACGAGAACAACACCACCGGCTTCTTTACCGATAATAAAGCGGGCGAGTC
>CAZFJJ010000316.1:0-1641 GCA_964519075.1 uncultured Lachnospiraceae bacterium | reverse complement strand
CCAAGTCTGTAGCGGACTTCCACCGCCAAGTTGTAACACGTGCCGAGCGCACAACAAAAATTCCCTTTGGCAACTGTGCGTTGCAAAGGGAATTTTTGATAAAACCCATTATTCGCCTGCAGAAGCATCCTCTGCGCTGGGAGTATCGCCGCTTTCGGTAGTGGCAGGCTCCTCGGTAGTAGTGGGCTCTTCGGTAGTAGTGGGCTCTTCGGTAGTAGTGGGCTCTTCGGTGGTAGCAGGATCCTCGGTAGTAGTGGTTGCAGGATCAACGGTAGTGGTGGTAGTAGGTGCTACGGTAGTGGTAACGGTGGTGGTAGCGTTGAACGCATCGTCCAAATTGCTATCGGGATCGCCGTAATCCACACGAGCCTTGTCGGGCTGAACGATATACATCGTCAACACAAGTGCCGCAAAAACAAGAACGAGAACCAGAGTGATCCGATTCAATTTGCGGTCGATGGCCTTGCCTTTGGACTTTCCGAAGAAAGCCTCTGCTCCGCCGGATACGACGCCGGACTGACGTGCGTTCTTGCTGCTCTGCAGCAGAACGGTTGCGATAATCGCCAGGGCTACCAGAATCAGCAACACGCCCAAAATTACGCTAAGTACTTCCATATTTAGTTCCTCCATGATGGTTGTCCGGTTGAAGCTCCGGCAGCTGTATTTCCTCCGCGATAGCGGAAAATTAAGCGGCATCGCCGCGTTGCCTGTCACAGGGATTTGGACCCGAGAAAACCGAAGCGGAAGCGACTGTCCGCCGCCCCTATCGGGGTATACGGAAAGGAGCTTCCCTTTATTCGATTTCTAAATCGGATAAGGGATACGGCTCGCTCGATCTCTCCCGTCGAGGTATGCGGAATGGAGCTTCCCCTTATTCGATTTCTAAATCGGATAGCGGATACGGCTCGCTCGATCTCTCCCGTCGAGGTATGCGGAAAGGAGCTTGCACTACCGTCCCTCGATTCCAAAAATGGTGGGCCATCAGGGACTCGAACCCCGGACCAACCGGTTATGAGCCGGTAGCTCTAACCAACTGAGCTAATGGCCCCTATAATTTGTTCAAGGCAGAGATTAGTATAGCATATAAATTTACGTTTGTCAAGTCAAATCTGCGGATTTTTCTTGACAAATGGCAAAAAAAATATTATGATATAGGAAAAAGGGGCGAAAAGCCCTTATACATTCGGAGGTCGTTATGGTAAGCGAAATTCATTCGGTCAGCCTGGAATCCATTATTCAAGAAATGGGGCTGACGGTACAGTATATGCCCGAGGACAAGGAGATCCTCATCACCTGCAAAGACATTAACCGTCCCGGTCTGCCGTTGGCGGGATTCTACGATCATTTTGAGCCTCAGCGCATCCAGGTCATCGGAAACGTGGAATGGCAGTATCTCAGCAGTTTGTCTGAGGAGGAATGCGTTCACAGCAAGCACGATTTTTACGCCACCAAGCCTGCCGCCGTGGTGTTTACCCGAGGACGGGGCGAGTCCGAAGACGGCCTGTCGTTTGCGGAGCAGTACGGCGTGCCCGTGCTGTCCACCACCATGGCAACTTCGGAATTTGAAGCCAATCTGATCAGCTCACTGAGCGTCGCGCTGGCTCCCCGCATCACCCGCCACGGCGTTTTTGTGGAGGTGTA
>CAZFJJ010000315.1:0-1655 GCA_964519075.1 uncultured Lachnospiraceae bacterium | reverse complement strand
CTACAGATTTGCACAGGTACGATATGCTATATACTAATCCCACGTCGACAAGTACTTGTCGACGTTCATAAAAGTTCTTTGCCCCGCTTTCTTGAAAGAAAGCGGGCGGGGTGCGGGGCAGAGCCCTGCATATAGATCAATTTAATTCCCCTGCAGTGCCCTGATCCGGTCTCGCAGCTCGGCGGCGGTCTCGAAATCGAGGCAGGCGGCGGCGTCCCGCATCTGCTTTTCCAGCTCGGGGATGGATTCGGGGACGGGCGCGTTCTTCGGCGGTCTGCCGGGCTTTCCCTTCCCCTTCTTCTTGCCGCCCTCCTCGTCCTTGCTGCCCAGATCGATCAGCTCGCGGACGGGCTTGATGATGGTCTGGGGCACGATGCCGTGGGCTTCGTTGTACGCCTCCTGGATAGCACGGCGACGGTCGGTCTCGCGGATCGCCGCCTGCATGGAGGCGGTCATTTTGTCGGCGTACATGATGACCCTGCCCTCGGCGTTTCGGGCGGCACGACCTATCGTCTGGATCAGCGCAGTCTCGCCTCGGAGGAAGCCCTCCTTATCGGCGTCCAGGATCGCCACCAGCGACACCTCGGGGATGTCGAGACCCTCCCGCAGCAGGTTCACGCCCACCAGCACGTCAAACACGCCCAGTCGCAGATCGCGGATGATCTCGGTTCGCTCCACCGTCTCCACGTTGTGGTGGATGTATTTGACCTTGATCAGGTTCATTTCTAAATATTCGGTGAGATCCTCCGCCATCTTCTTGGTCAGGGTGGTCACCAGCACTCGCTCGCCCTTTTCGGCTCGGATGCGGATCTCGCCCATCAGATCGTCGATCTGCCCTTCGATGGGGCGCACCTCCACCTTGGGATCGACAAGGCCGGTGGGACGGATCAGCTGCTCGGCGATCTGTCCGCTGCGGCTTCGCTCGTACTCGCCGGGAGTGGCGGAAACGTAGATCACCTGATTGATCTTCTTCTCAAACTCGTGGAAGTAGAGCGGACGGTTGTCGTACGCCGAGGGCAGGCGGAAGCCGAAATCCACCAGCGACTTCTTCCGTGCGCTGTCGCCGCCGCTCATGCCCCGCACTTGGGGCAGCGTGACGTGACTTTCGTCGATGAACATGAGAAAATCGTCGGGGAAATAGTCCAGCAGCGTGTAGGGCGTGCTGCCCGCGGGTCTGCCCGAGAAGATGCGGGAGTAGTTCTCCACCCCCGAGCAGAAGCCTACCTCACGGAGCATTTCCAGATCGTACTTCGTCCGCTCCTCGATGCGCTGGGCTTCGATATACTTGTTTTGTTCCTTGAACCACTTCACCCGTTCCTCCATTTCGGAGTAGATCTCCTCAAACGCCGCTTCCCGGCGGTCTTCGGAGATGGCGTAGTGGGTGGCGGGGAAAATGCAGGCGTAGGAGATGCTCCGCAGTACCTCGCCCGTGACCACGTGCACCTCGGTGATCCGCTCGATCTCGTCGCCCCAGAACTCCACGCGGATAGCCTTCTTGTCCTGAGATGCGGGAAGCACCTCCACCACGTCGCCGCGGACGCGGAAGCGGTCACGGGCGAAGGCAAGGTCGTTGCGGGTGTAGTTCATGGCGATGAGTCGGGCGATCATCTCCTCTCGGGACAGCTCTGCCCCCACGCGAAGCGCCAACACCTGCT
>CAZFJJ010000314.1:0-1658 GCA_964519075.1 uncultured Lachnospiraceae bacterium | reverse complement strand
TTCGTGCCGCGCTCTCCCTCAGTCTCGTAGCCGCCGCAGGCTGCTACTCGACAGCGCCTTCCCGGAGGGAGCCTTGGGGAGGCAAAGACCGTTCGGACGGCTTCCGTTGATGAGGATGGTCAGGGTGTATTGACGGTTCAAAAAAATATAGGAAATTGCCAAAACCCTATTGACAATCATTTGATTGTGTGCTATAATGAAGTCAACATAAATGATTTTACAAGGAACTCTTTTCGAAAGCGCAGAATTTCCTTGCATTTATACTGCGGTTGTGATACAATAGAAGCAGAATCCCCATAGGAGGTCTCTCATGAACCACAATGACGAACTGAACGAGAATCGGCAGTCCCCTGCCGCGCCCGATCACTCCCCCCTGCCGCCGAACGGCGGATCATCCCTGCCCTCCGCCGAAACGACGGCGTCCGAAGCAGCGGAGGCGACCGCGGTCAAAGCCGTTCCCGTCCAAAGACCCGACGGTCGCGCGCGGGCAAAAAAGCTGCTGGCCATCCTGCTGATCTCGCTGGTGGTGTTGCTGCTACTGAATCTGATCCCCTTCGACAAGATGGAAGCCGCAGTCAGCGATCTGCCTGTGGAGACCGAGCCTGCCGTCACCTACGGCGATAATTTCTTCAAGATCCCCGACTACAACGAGGACGTGAACGAGGACGAGATCTATCAGACTAAGTATAACCGTCTGTTGACCTTCGAATCGGGCGGCGAGGCGTTTTCGGTGACCGCCGACACCGCCGCCACCCACGGAAAGGTTTGTCTGCTCTTCCAAAATTATATGGAAACGCTGACGGCCGGCGACACCGCCGCCTGTGACGCGCTTTTCACCGACGATTATCTGGCGAAAAACGGAGCCTCCGACTTTGCGCCCCAGAAGATCTACGATATGACGGTGAAGGTGGTGCGCTCGCAGTATCTGGAGGACGGCGACGCCAACGGCAGCTACAAGGGCTACACCGTTACGTACTGCGAGGTCTCCTACAAGATCCGCGACAATAACGGCACCCTCCGCCGCGACTTCTTCCGGGAGGGCGACACCGTGCCCCTGATCTTCGAGGTGCTGGAAAAGGGCGATTACGTCCGCATCAACGGCATCAGCGCCATTCAGTCGGGCGACAACACATCCACCGAGTCGAAAGGAGAATCTATCGTAATGTACACCATTTGGATTGCCGTGATCGCACTGGCGATCATCATTGAAGCCTCTACCGCCACCCTGACCGCCATCTGGTTCATGCCCGGTGCGCTGGTTTCCCTGATCCTTGCGCTCTGCGGACTGTCCGTGACCGTGCAGGTGGTCGTCTTCGCCACGCTGTCGCTGATCTGCCTGATCGTAGGCATGACCCTGATCCGCAAGCGACTGAAGATGAAGAAGCCCGTCCCCACCAACGCTGACCGTCTCATCGGTATGGACGGCGTAGTCAGCGAAGCCATCGACAATGTCACCGCCAAAGGTGAGGTGAAGGCAGACGGCAAGCGCTGGTCCGCCCGCTCCGAAGACGGCTCCGCCATCGAGGAAGGTGCGATCGTCACCATCCTCCGCATCGAAGGCGTCAAGCTGATCGTGGAGAAGAAGAAATAATTGACCCCGGGGGGGAACCCCTCGCCCTTGGAACCCGCCAAAGGAACTTTTTGAAAAAAGTTCCTTT
>CAZFJJ010000313.1:0-1661 GCA_964519075.1 uncultured Lachnospiraceae bacterium | reverse complement strand
GGCAGGGAAGGCGATGCAGATCACCTTCGTGCCTCACTTACTCCCGGTCAATCGAGGCATCGAGTCCTCCATCTACTGCAAGATGAAGACCGATCCGGCCGCCATCCACGCCGCTTACTGCGACTTCTACAAGGACGAGCCCTTCGTCCGCGTGCTGCCGCTTGGCTCCTACGCCAACGTCAAGAACGTGCGGATGTCCAACTACTGTGACATCTCCCTTCATGCGGACGAGCGGACGGGTACGCTGATCGTTTCCTCCGTTATCGACAATATGTTCAAGGGTGCCGCAGGACAGGCGATCCAGAATATGAACCTGCGGTTGGGACTTGCCGAAACTACCGGCATTGATATGATCCCGCCCGCTATCTGATCATTACCGAAAGGATTTTCCTAATATGAAACTCACCGAGATCAAGGGCGGCGTATGCGCCGCAAAAGGCTTCCGTGCCGCAGGTATGCATTGCGGCATTCGGAAGAATACCAGCAAAAAGGACATCGCCCTCATCGTTGCCGACGCTCCCTGTGCGGCCGCGGGCGTGTATACCCAAAATAAAGTCTTTGCCGCACCCGTGGGCGTGACCCGTGCCCACCTGGCCAACGGTTATGCTCAGGCGGTCATCTGCAACAGCGGCAACGCCAACACCTGCAACTCCGACGGCTACGACAAGGCGGAGGCTACCTGCAAGGCAGTCGCCGAAGAACTGGGCATCTCCCCTGACGACGTGATCGTTGCTTCCACCGGCGTCATCGGTGTGCCGCTCCCTCTGGAGCCTATTCTGTCGGCGATCCGTCCCCTCAAGCACGCGCTTTGGAACGACGAGGAGGCGGCTGACGCTGCTGCTACCGCCATTATGACCACCGACACCAAGAAGAAGGAGTTCTCCTATTCCTTTGAGCTGGACGGTAAGACCGTCTCACTGGGCGGTATCTGCAAGGGAAGCGGTATGATCGAGCCTAACATGGCGACCATGCTGGGCTTTATTACCACCGACGTTGCCATCACTCCCGCGCTGCTGCAAAAGGCACTCCGCTACGCCATCAGCGACACCTTCAACATGGTCAGCGTGGATCGTGACACCTCTACCAACGATATGGTCACAGTCCTTGCCTCGGGATGCGCAGGAAATGAGCTCATCGACGCCGAGGGTGAGGCTTACGAAACCTTCAAATCTGCGCTCTATCTGCTCTGCCGCTCAATGGCGATGGCGATCGCCGCCGACGGCGAGGGTGCCACCCGACTGCTGGAATGCACCGTCTCGGGCGTGGCTACCCACGAGGATGCCAAGGTACTGGCAAAATCGGTGATCCGTTCGTCGCTGGTCAAAGCGGCGATGTTCGGTGCCGACGCCAACTGGGGACGCATCCTCTGCGCTCTGGGCTACGCGGGCGTGGACATGGATCCCGACCGCGTAGACGTGTCCTTCCGCAGCTGCGAGGGATCGATCCCCGTGTGCGTGGACGGACGGGGCATCCCCTTCGACGAGGACATTGCCAAAAAGATCCTGACCCAGCAGGTCATTTACATCGACGTAGATATGAAGAGCGGCGCGGATTACGCCACCGCCTGGGGCTGTGATCTGACCTACGAGTACGTCAAGATCAACGGCGACTACAGAAGCTGAGAAAACGATTGCGTCCTCGAAGAGTTTTCCCTCACGATG
>CAZFJJ010000312.1:0-1665 GCA_964519075.1 uncultured Lachnospiraceae bacterium | reverse complement strand
CGGCTGCGGCAAGACCTCGCTGGTCTCGCTGATCCCCCGTCTCTACGACACCGACGAGGGTGCTGTGAAGATCGACGGCGTGGACGTCCGCGACTACTCCCTCTATCACCTGCGGGAGGGCGTGGGCATGGTACTGCAAAAGAACGTGCTCTTCTCGGGTACGATTGAAGAAAACCTCCGTTGGGGCGACGAAAACGCCACCGCCGAAGAGATGAAGACTGCTGCCGAGAGTGCACAGGCCGACAAATTCGTCAGCTCTTTCCCCATGGGCTACGACACCATGCTGGAGCAGGGCGGCGTCAACGTCTCGGGCGGTCAGAAGCAGCGTCTCTGCATTGCCCGTGCACTGCTGAAAAAGCCCAAGATCATCATCCTGGACGACTCCACCTCCGCAGTAGATACCGCAACAGAGGCACAGATCCGCAAAGCCTTCCGCACCGACCTGGCCGGCTCCACCAAGATCATCATTGCCCAGCGTATCGGCTCGGTGAAGGATGCCGATCAGATCGTCGTGATGGACGACGGCAAGATCACCGGCGTCGGCACCCACGCGGAGCTGCTGGAAAACAATACCGAATATCAGGAAATTTACTATTCTCAGATAGATAAGGAGGAGAAATAAGCAATGGCAAGAACGCTCGAACAACTGCAAAAGCAATACAATTCCTCCTCCAACGCCAAAAGCTCGGTCGGATCCGGAAAGGGGCCGAGCGGTCACGCCCCCGGTCGCGGTCCGGGCGGGCGAGGTCCCGGCAGCAAACCCAAAAACGCCAAACAGACCATCAGCAGATTGCTCTCCTATCTGAAGCCTCACTATGGCAAGATGCTTCTCGTGCTGTGCTGTATGCTGATCTCCACCGTCACCTCGCTGATCGGTTCCTTTATGCTGATGCCGATCATCAATCACATCGCAGGTGTAGCCACCACCCCCAACGACGGTGCTATGGCTGTGTTGGCAGATAAATTCATCACCTTCTGCACCGGTGGAATGATCGATCTCCTGGGCAACACCCGACTGACCGAAGTGCTGATTTATCTGATCACTGCGTTGCTGATTCTTCTGATCATCTATCTGGTTGGCATCGCCACTACCTATCTGCAGGGTCGCTTGATGCTGCACATCACGCAGAATACGCTGGAGAGAATCCGTAACGATCTGTTTGAAAAGCTACAAAAGCTTCCCGTCCGCTATTTCGACTCCCATCCCACGGGCGAGATCATGTCCCGATTCACCAACGACGTGGACAATATTGACATGATGCTCAACAACTCCCTCACCTCGCTGATCTCGGGTAGCGTGACCCTGATCGGTACGTTCATCTTTATGGTCACCACAAACTGGGTACTGACGCTGATCACAATCGTCTTTATCCCCATTTTCACGCTGGGCGGAGCTGCGATTGCCAAAGCATCCCGAAAGTATTACAGCGGTCAGCAATACGCGCTGGGCGCGGTCAACGGCTATATCGAGGAAACCGTATCGGGTCAGAAGGTGGTCAAGGTATTCAACCATGAGGAGACCTGCGTGGAGGAATTCGCCGCCCTTAACGGCGACCTGCGCGATAAGCAGTTCAAGTCTCAATTCTACGGCGGCATCATGGGGCCCATCATGGGAAACACCTCCCAGATCTCCTACGCCGTGACCATCGGTGTGGGCGGTATCAT
>CAZFJJ010000311.1:0-1677 GCA_964519075.1 uncultured Lachnospiraceae bacterium | reverse complement strand
CCAATTACCTATTCGATTTCTTCGCCGCCCTCCACGGCATTGATCCCACCGTGGCAAAGGAGCGCAAGGCGCGACTGTTTGCCCGTTTCGGCATCGACCGCTATGCCGAAGTGAAGGTGGCCAACCTCTCCACCGGTATGAAGCAGAAGGTGTCGCTGGTGATCTCCATTGTCCACGACCCCGCCATTATTATCTTCGACGAGCCTACCAACGGCCTGGACGTGCTGACCGCCCGCGTAGTCACCGACTTTTTGGAGGAACTGCGGGACGAGGGCAAGACCATCCTGCTTTCCACGCACATTTTCAGCCTTGTGGAAAAGCTCTGCGACCGCGTGGGCATCCTGATCGACGGCGAGTTGGCCGCCGAAGGAACGCTTGCAGAGGTCTGCGGCGAGCGTTCCTTGGAGGACGCCTTCTTCGATCTCTACCGTAGTCTGAAGGGAGGCGATGCGCTGTGAAAAACATTCTGACCATCGTCCAAAAGGAGCTGCGCCGCTTCTTCTCGGACAGACGGCTGGTGATCACCGCCATCCTGCCGGGCATTCTCATTTACGCGGTCTACTCGATCATGGGCGGCGCGCTGGCCGAGAACTTCGGCGAGGACGAGGATACGGTATACGTGGTGTACGCCGAAAACCTCCCCGATTCGATGAAGGCAATGTGTGAGAGCTCCGCGAAATTCGAGTTCCGGGATGGCTTTGACACCGCCCAAGTCACCGACGGAGACGCGCAGCTGTCGATCCGCTTCCCTGCCGACTTCGAAGGTGCAATTGCCGGCTACGACAGTCTCAGCGAAAAGCCCGCCCCCAAGGTGGAGATCTATTACGATTCCACCGACACCGCTTCTTACAACGCTTACAACGCCCTGTTCACTATTCTGTCGGAATACGAATCGGCTCTTTCCAACAAATTCGACGTAAATCCCGGGGACACGGTCTACGATCTCGCCTCCGAAGAGGCGATGACGGCAGAAATCTTCGCCATGATGCTCCCCATGCTGCTGATGATGCTGCTCTTCTCGGGCTGTATGGCGGTGGCTCCCGAGTCCATCGCAGGCGAGAAGGAACGCGGCACCATCGCCACCCTTCTCATCACGCCCATCGCCCGTCACGAGCTGGCCATTGGCAAGATCGTCAGCCTTTCGCTGATCGCCCTGTTCAGCGGCACCTCCAGCTTTATAGGCACCATCCTTTCCCTGCCCAAGCTGATGGGCGGCACAGCCGAGCTGGACGCTTCGGTCTACACGATCACCGATTACGCGGTACTGCTGGCGGTGATCCTCTCCACCGTGTTGGTGATGATCTCGCTGATCGCCGTTTTGTCGGCGCTGGCCAAGTCGGTGAAAGAGGCAAGCACCGTCGCCACGCCGGTAATGGTGCTGAATATGCTGCTGGGGCTTTCCGCCATGTTCGGCGACGGCGCGGCAACGGGGCTTTACTGGTACTGCATCCCGCTATACAACAGCGTGCAGTGCATGACCGGCGTCTTCTCCTTTACCTGGTCGCCTCTGCAGATCGCTGTCACCGTAGCGGTGAACCTGCTGTTTGCAGGCGGTATGGCAGCGGTACTGACGCGGCTCTTCTCCAGCGAAAAAGTCATGTTCTCCCGCTGACACCCTTGACAAACGAAACAGATCCGAGTATAATTGAGTTGTACTCGGATCTTATCTTTTGCAGC
>CAZFJJ010000310.1:0-1685 GCA_964519075.1 uncultured Lachnospiraceae bacterium | reverse complement strand
AAACGCGCAGGAGCGTACGGGTCTCGGGGTTCATGGTAGTCTCCCACAGTTGCTCGGGATCCATCTCACCAAGACCCTTGTAGCGTTCGGCTTCCACGTTCTTTTCGCCCAGCTCCTTGATATAGAAGTCGCGCTCCTCGTCCGAAAAGGCGTAGCGGATCTGCTTGCCCTTGTGAACCTTAAACAGAGGCGGCTGTGCCAGATAGACGTGCCCTTCCTCGATGAGCTGCTTCATGTGGCGATAGAAGAAGGTGAGCAGCAGCACCTGAATGTGGGCGCCGTCCACGTCGGCATCCGCCATCAGGATGATCTTGCCGTAGCGAAGCTTGGACATATCCAGATCGTTGCCGATACCGCATCCGATCGACTGGATGATAGGGATCAGCTGCTGGTTGGAGTAGACCTTATCGAGCCGCGATTTTTCAACGTTCAGCACCTTACCTCTCAGGGGGAGGATCGCCTGATACTTGGAATCGCGTCCGTCCTTTGCAGAGCCGCCTGCGGAGTTACCCTCCACCAGGAAGAGTTCGGTGATCTCTACCGACTTCTCTTGGCAGTCCCACAGCTTACCGGGCAGTCCTGCGCCCTCCAGCGCGCCTTTCCGACGGGTCAGCTCTCTTGCCTTCCGAGCGGCTTCTCTCGCGCGAGAGGCGGCCTGAGCCTTCTCTAAGATGGCTTTGCAGACCGAGGGATTCTCTTCCATGAACTCGGTGAGCTTTTCGGTGAGCATCTGATCCACGAAGGTGCGGATCTCGGAGTTTCCCAGCTTGGTCTTGGTCTGACCCTCGAACTGTGCTTCTCTCAGCTTGACCGATACCACGGCACAGATGCCTTCACGAACGTCCTCACCGGTGAGCTTATCCTCGCCCTTGAGAATGCCCAGCTTCTGACCGTAAGCGTTCAGCACCTTGGACAGAGCGGACTTGAAGCCGGTCTCGTGCATACCGCCTTCCATAGTGTGGATATTGTTGGCAAAGGTCATCAGGGTCTCGTTGTAGGTGTCGTTATACTGGATCGCCACCTCAGCGGTGGTATCCCCCTTCTTACCCTTGACGTAGATGACCTGGGGATGGATGACCTCGCAATGCTTGATAGCGTTAAGATGCTGTACGAAGGAAACGATACCGCCCTCGTAGTGGAGGACGTTTTCCTCCACCTCTTCGCCCCGCTCGTCCCGGAAGACGATGCGTACGCCTGCGTTCAAGAACGCCTGCTCTCTCAGACGGTTCAGCAGCGTGGTATAATCGAAGAAGGTCTCCTCGAATACCTCCTTATCGGGCATAAAGCGGACGTACAGACCGTGATCCTCGGTAGCACCCAGCGAATGGAAGGGATCGGTCACTTTACCGCGGGAGAAGGTCTGGGTGAACTTCTCGCCGTCGCGGGCATCCTCATAGGTGAGCCACTCGGACAGCGCGTTTACCACCGATGCACCTACGCCGTGCAGACCGCCGGAGATCGCATAACCGTCGCCGCCGAATTTACCGCCTGCGTGCAGAACGGTAAACACCACCTCTGGCGTGGGAATGCCCATCTTCTGGTGCATTGCGGTAGGAATGCCGCGTCCGTTGTCTCTGACCGAGCAGCTGCCGTCACTGTGCAGGGTCACGATAATCTCGCTACACTCGCCTGCCAATGCTTCGTCAATCGCATTATCTACAATTTCATAAACAAGATGATGAAGA
>CAZFJJ010000309.1:973-1697 GCA_964519075.1 uncultured Lachnospiraceae bacterium | reverse complement strand
GCCAGACGCAGTGCCTCACGGGCGATCTCCTCGGACACACCGTTCATCTCGAACATAATGCGGCCGGGCTTGACCACGGCAACCCAGTACTCGGGAGAACCTTTACCGGAACCCATTCGGGTCTCAGCGGGCTTCTCGGTGATGGGCTTATCGGGGAAGATCTTGATCCAGACCTTACCGCCACGCTTGATATAACGGGTCATGGCGATACGGGCTGCTTCGATCTGATTGCTGGTGATCCAAGCGGGTTCCATAGCAACGAGGCCGTAGGTGCCGTTGGAAATAGTGTTGCCACGCATAGCCTTGCCTTTCAGGCGGCCGCGCTGCACACGTCTGTATTTCACGCGCTTAGGCATTAACATTACTTGTTACCCCCTTCTTCTTTGGGTGCACGGTTGGTTGCGGGACGGTTGCCGTCTCTGCGAGGACCGTTGTTGTTATTTCTGCGGTCTCCGCCACGACGGTCGCCGTTTCTGCGATCACCGTTTCTGCGGTCTCCTCTGCGATCGCCGCGGCGGTCGTTTCTGGGAGCCGGGGTCTCCTGAGGAGCCATGGTAGTAAACTTCTTCTTGACATCGGGAAGAACCTCACCCTTGAAGATCCAGACCTTTACGCCGATCTTACCGTAGGTGGTGTTTGCTTCAAAGAAGCCGTACTCGATGTCTGCGCGCAGGGTCTGCAGCGGAATGGTGCCCTCGTGGTAGTGCTCGGTACGGGCAATTTC
>CAZFJJ010000309.1:0-963 GCA_964519075.1 uncultured Lachnospiraceae bacterium | reverse complement strand
GTTGAGACGACCGGACAGGCTAACCTTGATGCCCTTAGCGCCCATACGCATGGTTCTGCCGATGCAGAGCTTCATTGCACGACGGAATGCAACTCTGCGCTCCAGCTGACCCGCGATGTTTTCAGCAACCAGCTGAGCGTTTACGTCGGGGTTACGAACCTCGATTACGTTGACTGCAGCGGGCTTGCCGACCATCTTTTCGATGTCAGCCTTCAGCTTTTCGATTTCTGCGCCGCCGCGACCGATAACCATACCGGGCTTAGCGCAGTGGATGAAGACTCTTACCTTATCGGAGTCGCGTTCGATCTCGATCTTGGGAACGCCGGCAGCCTGCAGGTTCTTCTTCAGAGTCTTTCTAAGATTGTAGTCGGATACCAGGGTATCGCCGAAGGTTTCGTCCTTCTCGTACCATCTGGAGTCCCAGTTCTTAATAACGCCCACACGGAAACCGTGGGGATTGACTTTCTGACCCATTTGACTTACCTCCTCCGATTAAACTCTTTCCTTAACCACAATGGTCATGTGGCAGGTTCTTTTCAGGATGCGGTCGAAACCGCCGCGTGCTCTTGCCTGGCCGCGCTTCATGGTGGGGCCGGGGCACACGAATACTTCAGCAACGTACAGGTTGGATTCGTCAACGGCGATGCCGGCAACCTCAGCCTTGTTGATTACGTTTGCCTTAGCGGATGCCAGGAGCTTGATCAGGGGCTCACAAGCAGCCTTGCGGGTGTTTTTCAGAATACCCATTGCCACGTCGGTGTTCTTACCGCGGATCAGATCCATAACAATAGATACCTTGCGGGGGGAGATTCTGATATTCTTAACAATTGCTCTTGCTTCCATCTTTCATCTTCCTCCCTAATTATTTGCCGTTGTTAGAAGTTTTGGAACCGGCATGTCCCTTATAGGTTCTGGTAGGAGCGAACTCGCCCAGCTTGTGACCGACCATATCCTCGGTGATAT
>CAZFJJ010000308.1:0-1706 GCA_964519075.1 uncultured Lachnospiraceae bacterium | reverse complement strand
TTCGATTCTGCAATTTCCAGCATTTCGGTAGCGGAATCGGTGATTTTTTGGGATTTGTCCATGCCGCCCATGATTCGGGCAAGTTCTTCAATACGTTCCGCCCTCTTCAGGGCATAGACGGTGGTCTGGGCTCTGCCGTCCACTTCCTGCTTCATGATCTTATAGTGGGCGTGACCGTTGGCGGCAACCTGTGCGCTGTGGGTGATGGAGAAGACCTGCGGTCCGTCTGCCGCCAGCTCACGAAGCTTGATGCCGATCTTCTGGGAAGTCTTTCCCGAAACGCCCGTGTCGATCTCGTCGAAGATAACGGTGGGCATTTTGTCTGCCGCAGTCAGCACGCACTTGATGGCCAGCATCACGCGGGAAAGCTCGCCGCCCGATGCGATCTTGGTCAGAGGCTTCAGCGGCTCGCCGGGGTTGGTGGAGATCATAAACTCTACCTCGTCTCCGCCCTTGGGAGTCAGCTCGGGCTTCCCTTCCGCCGAGAGCTTTTTGGTCACGCGGGCACAGAAGGCGACCTTGTTCATATCGAGGTACGCCAGCTCGTCGCAGATGCGTGCGGACAGCTCCTCGGATGCGGTTTTGCGTGACTCGGTGAGGCGGTCGGCCAGAGCGATGGCTTCGGCGCGGTACTTCTTATACTGCTCGTCGTACTCTCGCTCCTTTTCGTCGGAGAGGAGGATCTGATCCAGCTCGTCCTTGGCCTTTTGGTAAAAGTCGAGGATTTCAGCTTCGTCTGCGCCGTATTTACGCTTGAGTCGGCGAAGCACGTCCATCCGCTCGGCGATCTCCTCCAGCCGCGCTTCCCCGTTGCCGCCCGAGGGCAGGAGGGCAAGGGCAGACTCAGCGATCCGCTCCAGCTCATACTGCATCTCGCTGATACGGTCGATGAAGGCAGGAGCGTCGGGCATCAGATCGCTGATGTTTTCCAGCGAGGTGCGGGCGATCTCCAGCAGCTTGTCTGCCGACATTCCCTTCTCGTTTTTGTAAAGGGCGCGGTAGACGGTCAGCACCTGCTTTTGCAGCTGCTTGGCGTTTTGCAGGATCTTCTTTTCGGCGATCAACGATTCTTCTTCGCCGATCTGCGGATCGGCCGACTCGATATCCTCGATCTGGTAGCGAAGCATATCCAACCGTTGAGCCTTCAGCCGCTCGTCCATTCGGCATTGGTCGCGGAGCTTACGGTTTTCGCACATTTTGCGGTAAACCTCGCCGTATTCGGCAAGAAGTGCGCCGTTTTTGGCGTAACTGTCGAGAAAATCGATATGTCCTGCAGCAGTCATCAGCCCGTGGCTGTCGTGCTGACCGTGGATCGACACCAGCCGCTCGCCTGCCTGCCGTTGGAGCGACAAGGGAACGACTCTGCCGTTGATACGGGATTGAGTCTTGCCGTCCACCGTAATGGTGCGCTGGATGGAAAGCAAACCGTCCTCCTCGGGGGCGATGCCCAGCTCGGCAAGGTCGGCGGCGATCTCGTCGGACAGAGCAAAGCAGGCACTGACCGTAGCGGACTGCTCGCCGGTACGGATCAGCTCCCGTTGGGTCTTTGCACCCAGCAGAAGTCCGATGGAGTCGATGATCATGGACTTTCCAGCGCCGGTCTCGCCGGTAAGCACGGTAAAGCCTCGGTCGAAGTCTACGTCCAGCCGTCTGATCACCGCAATATTTTCAATATGCATGGAAATCAGCATATTTGTGTACTCCTT
>CAZFJJ010000307.1:0-1710 GCA_964519075.1 uncultured Lachnospiraceae bacterium | reverse complement strand
GCCGCATACGTCAAGATCCATTTGAACAACCGAAAAAGCAGCTTCGAAAAGATCACCGCCATCATCCGCACCATAGAGAACGATCCGCGGTTTCTGCAATTCAAGTATCAATCGATGTTCAAATGAGCCAAGAGACGCAACAGCATAACAACAAATCAGCCCGACGAGAATTCGTCGGGCTTTTTCAAAAGTTCTTTGGAGGGAGTTTGAGGGAACCTTTCTTTCAAGAAAGGTTCCCTCAAGAAAGTATTTATCCTCTCACGCCGATGCCCAGCTGCTTCTGCAGGGCGGCGAGAATCTTGTCACAGGCTTTGGTGACCTCCTCGTCGGTGAGGGTGTGGTCGGGAGAGCGGAAGG
This sequence comes from uncultured Lachnospiraceae bacterium, assembly GCA_964519075.1. GTDB lineage: Bacteria > Bacillota > Clostridia > Oscillospirales > CAG-272 > CAKSQF01. The sequence continues at coordinate 1,353 of CAZFJJ010000307.1, read as the reverse complement.
TGAGGCGGTAAGCCACGCTCTTCTTGGAAGCGTCGATCTTGTCGCCGGTGTAGATGTCGAACAGCTCCACCTTTTCGATCAGCTTGCCTGCGGCCTTGCGGATCACTTCCTCGATGCTACCCACCTCCAGCGCACGGTCGCAAACGAAGGCGAAGTCACGGCTGGTTGCGGGGTACTTGGGCAAAGCCTTGTACTGCTTCTTGAAGTTAGCAACCTCAAAGAGGGTCTCGAAGGGGATATAGGCAACGTAAACAGGCTGGCTGAAGCCGTAGTTTGCCGCAACGGTGGGATGGATCTGACCGAGAGTGGCGATCTTCAGATTGCCGCGGACAAAGACCTCGGCGCATCTGCCGGGATGGAAGGTGGGGTTCGTCTTGCAGGATGCGTAACGGATGCGAGACAGTCCCGCGTCGGTGAGGATGGTGTCCACCATGCCCTTGAGGGTGTAGAAATCACCCGCGTTGTAGAAGCCCAGCGCCAGCATCAGCGGCTCGTCGGGAAGCTCCTCGGCATTTTCCTTGGGCAGATAAACGTGACCCAGCTCGTAGATCATGGCACTCTGGGTACCGTAGGCGTTGTTGTGGGACAGCACGTCCATGAGCCCGGGAATCAGAGTGGTACGCATCACGCCGGTGTCCTCGCCCAGAGGATTGGAAATCACTACTGCGTTTCTTTCGGGTGCGTCTGCGGGCAGACCGATCTTGTCGATGTTCTTGGGCGAAACGAAGGAGAAGGTGTTGGCCTGATAGAGACCCATGCCCAGCAACAGGGACTGCAGCTCCTCCTTGTACGCCTGACGGGGCGTCAGAGTGCCTGCGGTGACCGCGCCACTGAAGGGGGTGGACTCGATCTTGTTGTAGCCGTAGATACGGATGACCTCTTCGGCGATATCGTTCATGGACTCCAGATCGGCTCTCCAGGAGGGAGCGATCACGCTGCCGTTTGCAACGGTGCAGCCCAGATCGGTGAGGATGCGTTCCATATACTCGGGAGCAAGGTCGGTGCCCAGGAAGTGGTTGATCTTGGCAGGCTCAAAGGGGATAGTAGCGGGAGCTTGCTTGCCCTTGTATACGTCGATGCAGCCCGAGACGATCTCACCTGCGCCCAGCAGGGTGACCAGCTCGCAGGCACGCTCCAGCGCGGGCATTGCGTTTTCGGGGTCAAGACCCTTTTCGAAGCGGGAGGAGGATTCGGTTCTCATGCCCTGCTTCTTTGCGCCGATTCGGACGGTTGCGCCGTCGAAGTTGGCGGACTCAAAGACGACGGTCACGGTGGAGTCCTTGATCTCGGAGTTGGCGCCGCCCATCACGCCTGCCAGAGCTACCGCCTTCTTCTCGTCGGCAATGACGAGGG
>CAZFJJ010000306.1:0-1711 GCA_964519075.1 uncultured Lachnospiraceae bacterium | reverse complement strand
CAAAATTCGTAAAATTTCGCATTTGAAGCGCAAAATCTAAATTCGGGAATCAATTCTTAGAGGTTCCCGCTATAATTAAACCATGAAAGGATGTGCGCCAATGAAGTATTCTGTTGCTCACTACAAAAAATCCAATTCCGATCGGTGGATCAACGGCTGCAAACTGATTATTTTTGAAAATAAATGTATTTTGAAGTGCTTCCTAAAAACAGTGGCAGAAATTACGATTGACGAGTCTTTTGTTGTTCGTAGAATATCTGATCAAATGTTTTGTAAAGGAATTAATATATCAGACAGTAATACGAGTTACGATCTTCTCCTCTACCCGAAAACCGCCGTTCAATTGTACCGTCTGTTTAATATTTAGTATTCTATTGCACAACAAAATATTTTGCTTTTCAGTTCGAAAACGTACAACTATAAGGGTGATAATTGATCGTTCCTCCAAAAACGCTTGCAATGCAGGCGTTTTTACTATTTAACTTAACAAATACTAAATTCGTGCTATAATGAAGTCAAACTTCATTGGAGGATACTATGATTTGTAAAAGATGCGATACAACGATCCCCGACAACTGCACCGTCTCCCACTCCACGCAGTTTTGCTGGACACTCCTGTATCCCGCCGCCCTCTATTTCATCGTGGGCACGCTGTCTCCGATCTGGCTGCCTATCCTGATCGGCGCCGCCGTCTACGCCATTGCGGCAACGTATACTACAGTCTATCTCTTCCGTACGGGACTCTTCATCTGAATCCAAAACACTGACTTCAGGTCGGTGTTTTACTTTTTCGTCCACTTTCACACACAAATTTACCGTTATTCCCCTAAAATCGGCAGATTTACATCTTGCTTTTTGTCAGAACATAGTGTATAATGAAAGATACGCAGAAACCGAAAGGAGAATAAATAATGAGCCTGCTTCGCAAGCTTTTGACCGCAGTCGTCGATTACGTGCTGGGTATTTTTACAAATCCCATAGAGCATACCAAAAAGTTCGCCAACGGTATCGCGAATTTTTTCAAGGGCATTTTCTTGGCGCTTAGCGCAAACGTCGTTATCCGTGCGCTGATCGACGTAATCAACGGCATTTCCGATCTGATTTCCGATCTTCTGTTTTATAAAACTATCTATAAAATCGTGGGCATTTTCACCACGAGAAAGTTCAAACCCGCAAAAAATCAACACAAATACGCTATTCTGGTAGCCGCCCGCAACGAAGAGGCGGTCATCGGTCAGCTGATCGACAGTATCCGTCAGCAGGACTATCCCGCCGAGCTGGTGGACATCTACGTGGTCGCCGACAACTGCGACGAGGACGATAAAACCGCAGAGGTTGCCCGCAGCATGGGCGCCTACTGCTACGAGCGCCACGATATGGAGCACCGCACCAAAGGCTTTGCGCTGCAATACCTGGTAGAGTGCATCCGTCGCGACAAGGGAATCGACGCCTACGAGGGCTACTTCATCTTCGACGCCGACAATCTGCTGAAGCGCAACTTCATCTCCCGCATGAACGACTCCTTCGATGCAGGCGAAAAGATCGTCACCTCCTACCGCAACACCAAGAACTTCGACGACAACTGGATCTCGGCCTCCTACGGCGTGCACTGGCTCCGCACCGTCCGTTCGGAGCATCGGCCCCGCTCGCTCTTCCGTCTGGCCACCCGTATTCAGGGCACCGGCTTCCTCTTTGCCTGGGAGGTCATACA
>CAZFJJ010000305.1:0-1738 GCA_964519075.1 uncultured Lachnospiraceae bacterium | reverse complement strand
GGGCTCCGCCCCTATAAATCACCCCCTGTAGGTCGCGCCCATGTAGTTCCGCGATGCGGAACTACATGGGCATAGGTGCTTCTGTATTCAACAGAGTTGTAATACTGTGCAAATGGGTGTCGCGCACCGACACCCATTCACCACCCTGCCCGTGGCTTTCTTCAGCGACACCAATCCTAAATCGTTTCTATAGCGATCATTTGTTATTTAGTCTGTGCGAACATAGCGACAAAAAAGGCGCCGACGAGCATTCGTCGGCGCCTTTTTTGAAGTTCTTGAGGGGTCTAAGGAGAACTTCTTTCAAGAAGTTCCCCTTAACATTTATTTCTTTTCCAATAATTTCTGCTTGTCGACTTGGAGGCGGTAGAGATTGTAGTAGCGCCCCTTTTGCTCCAAGAGGTCGGCGTGGCTACCCTGTTCCACGATCTTGCCGTGGGAGAGGACGATGATGTTGTCGGCGTGCTGGATGGTGGAGAGTCTGTGTGCGACCATCAGCATGGTGCCGATGTTCATCATCTTTTCCAGCGAATCCTGGATCAGCAGCTCGGTCTCGGTGTCGATGTTTGCAGTAGCCTCGTCCAGGATCATCACCGCAGGTCTATGCAGGATCACACGAGCGAAGGAGAGGAGTTGGCGCTGTCCTGCCGAGAAGTTGTTGCCCCGCTCCCGAACTTCTTCGTCCAGACCGTCCTTCAGCCGTCCGATAAAGTGGTCGGCGTTGACGTATTTGCAGGCCTTGTGGATCTCCTCATCAGAGACGCCCTCCAATCCCAACAGCAGGTTGGAGCGGATGGTGCCCGAGAAGAGGAAGACGTCCTGCAACATCTGACCGAAGTGGCGGCGCAGAGAGGAGATCCTGATCCGCTTGATATCGATACCGTCAATGAGGATCTGCCCCTTCTGGATGTCGTAGTTACGACAGAGGAGGGAGAGGATCGTGGTCTTGCCCGAGCCGGTGGAGCCTACGAAGGCGACCGTCTGTCCCGCTTCTACCTTGAAGGAAACGTCCTTCAACACCCATTCGCCCTCCACATAGGAGAACCACACGTTTTTGAACTCGATCTCGCCTCTCACCTCGGGCAGGTCGATAGCGTCCTCCTCGTCAATGACGCCGGGGGTGATGTCCATGATGGTGAAGATCTTCTCCGCCGAGGCAAACGCCGACTGGAGCCAGTTGAACTGCTCCGCAAGGCTTTGGATCGGGTTGAAGAACTTGGAGATGTACATATAGAAGGTCACGAGGGTGCCGCTGGTGATAGTCTGCCCAAAAAACTCGGTGTCGTCGATGTAGCCCTTGCCGCCCAGATAGAGAAGGCAGAGAACCGAAGAAATATAGAGCATATAGACCAGCGGTCGGAAGATGCCGAAGGTGAAAATCTGCCGTCGCTTTGCCGCGCCCAATTTCTCGTTTTTCTCGTCAAATTCCGCCTTTTTCCGCTCCTCGCGGTTGAAGATCTGGATGATCTTCATCCCCGACAGATGCTCGGACAGGAAGGTGTTGATGTCGGTCGTGCCGTCCTTGACCTTGCGGTAGGCTTTGCGGGAGAACTTGCGGAAGACCACGGTGAACCAGACGATGAAGGGCACGAAGCACAGCACCATCAGGGTCAGCTGATAGTTGATCAGGAGCATCGCCGCCAGCACGCCGATAATGACGAAGCAGTTTTTCACCAGATTCACGATGATGTTGGTGAACATCATGGAAATGGCGTTGGTGTCGTTGGTGACGCGGGTCACC
>CAZFJJ010000304.1:0-1763 GCA_964519075.1 uncultured Lachnospiraceae bacterium | reverse complement strand
GAATCCGTCCTCGTCCAGGATCGCCGCAAAGGCCTTGCGCTCAGCTTCCTCCTGCGCCTCGTCCTCCTCTTCCTCTACTGCCGACTGATCCTCCTCAGCGGCATAGATGCCGTCACAGATGACGGTCACGCCAGCCTGCAGAGCGGATGCCACCGACACCAGCAGCATTACGTAGGGGAGTAGCAGCGTCATGGGCAACTGACCCGGGAATGCCAGATCGTATACGTAGAGCAGCAGCAGACCGCCGCCGATGGGGGTATGGAACAGGCACGCCAGCAAAACCAGCGGACGGCGTAAACTCTTTTCCACACAGGAAATCAGCGTAACGCCCAGCGAGCACAGAAGAAGCAGCACTGCAGTCAACCGAACCGGCAGGAGCGCAAAGAGTGACAGATCGGCGGACAGGCAATCGATGACCGACAGCACCAAAACCAATGCCGACACGCCCAACGAAGCCAGGGGAACGATCTTTTTTAACAGTTTCATGGTAAAACGTTTCCTTTCCCATGCGGAAGCTCCCGAGGGAGTCCGCAGTCAATTTTCTTTTTTCTTACGATTGAAGATCAGCTTCTTCTGTACGAAATAATTCACCAAGAAGAAGGCTGCCTCACAGATGATCTTGGCAACCGCCAGCGATGCAATGGCAATCAGCAGCTGCAAAACGCCGGTCTTGCCCAAAAAGACGAAAACTGCCAACAAATAATACTGGAGCATCGCCTTGCATATGCCGCCTTTTCTGTGGAATACCAGAAAATGGTTCACCATAAAATTGTACTGAGAGCTGACCAACCAGGAGATCAGCTGCGCGATCAAAACGCGGGTATTTTCGTTTTCGATGGGCAGGATGTAATCCAGCACCAGCAGCAGGACGAAGTCGATCAGAAACGCCGACGCCGAGGAACACAAGAACTTTAGCGAAGATGCGTTGCGGAAAATGCCCCAAACGGCGCGGGTGCCGGTCTTGGCCGACGCGTGAGGGGCAGCGGCTCCGCCGTCCTCGTGCTTATCACAGACAAGGTCGGTGATCTTAACTCCCTCTGCCACGGCAGCCTGCACCAGCGTGATCTCGTAATCGTCGTGATGACCGTTCACCGCATCCAGAACGGGAGCCATCGAGCGGTCGTAGCCGCGAAGCCCGCACCAGGGAACGCGATGGCTGCCGGTGGTGATGGTGGTGAGCAGACGGATCGCGCCGCCCATCCGCGCAGGGGATGCGGTGTGGAGACCGCCGTCCACGAATATAGCGCCTTCCTCCAGTGCTTCCGCTACCCGCAGAACGAAGGCGGGCTCGCATCCGCCTCTGGGGAGGGTGATGACGCCGTCTGCATTCATCTCGTTGAAGGCGTGGGTAAACGCCAGCTTCAGTCGAACGGCTCTTCCCTTTTTCACGTATGGAAGAACGGTCTCACCTTCCATGGGTTCTACCGGAGAATCAGTAACGGTCAGAAGCTCAAATCGACCCTTGAATTCTTCCGCTTCTGCTATACAGCGGCTCTCGGGATCGGTTGCGATCAAAACCAACATAAATAACCTCAAAATGACGCACACACGGCCTGTCCATCACCGAGACGATCGACCTGTCCAGGCGACACGCACCAAACTGAGACGCCGCGGAATGAGCATACCTTGGCATCTTATGCTTCTATTGTAACTGATTATTATGAAAAAATTGTGAATAGCGCGATTTTTTTCGAAAAATATTTGACAATTTCCGCGTAATGTGCTATGATAGAGGCGGACCGAGCTGTGCTGTCGCGCGGTAT
>CAZFJJ010000303.1:0-1787 GCA_964519075.1 uncultured Lachnospiraceae bacterium | reverse complement strand
ATCTTCTGCCAGTTCAGCGTGGTGGGCGTGTCATTATAGAAGGTATCGGAAGAGAGCAGATTGCCCACATGATAAGAAACACCCATGCGCCTTGCCTGAGCCACGGCAGTCTCCAAAAGTGCAAAAGACGCCGAGGGAGCAAAAGTGCCGGGAAGGGCGTACTGGGAGGCGTAGGCAGAGTTGGTAGAAGCGCTGATGCCGAACACCACGTCCCGTACCTTCACGTAATCCTGGATGGCACCGGCAGAACCCACGCGCATAATATTTTCCACGCCGTAGAAGTTGAAAAGCTCATACGAATAGATGCCGATGGAGGGCATACCCATACCGCTGGCCATAACGGTCACGGGAACGCCCTTGTAGGTTCCGGTGTAGCCCTGAATGCCGCGGACGTTATTGACGAGGCGGGGATTTTCCAGAAAAGTTTCTGCAACGAATTTGGATCGCAGAGGGTCGCCGGGCATGAGAACGGTCTTGGCGAAGTCTGCACCGGTGGCTTTGATATGAGGGGTGTGGGGATTGCTCATGGTTTTATCTCCTTTAATATGCGGATTTGCTTTCTTCGTTTTTAGCGATCTTCACGATGCGGCTGGTGCCGAGACGGGTCGCGCCCAACTTGATGAAATCTTCTGCGTCTGCAAGGGAAGCGATGCCGCCTGCCGCCTTGATCTGTACGCCCTCGCCGATGTGCTTGGCGAAGAGTGCCACGTCCTCACGGGTAGCGCCGGCGGTGGAGAAGCCGGTGGAGGTCTTGATGAAGTCTGCACCCGACGCGGTGACGATCTCGCACATCGTGATCTTTTCCTCCTCGGTGAGAAGGCAGGTCTCGATGATGACCTTCAGGATTTTATCGCCGCAAGCTTCTTTGAGCGCTTTCAGCTCGGCGAGGATCTCGTCGGTGCGGCCGTCCTTGAGATGCCCGACGTTGATCACCGTGTCGATCTCGTCGGCACCGTTCTCCAGTGCGTTCTTGCACTCGAACACTTTTACGGCAGTGGTGGAGTAGCCGTTGGGGAAGCCGATGACCGTGCAGATGGCGAGTCTATCGCCCGCGTATTCCTTTGCCTGCTTCACGTAGGAGGCGGGGATGCAGACCGAAGCGGTGTTATAGCGGATGCCGTCGTCGCAGACGGCCTTGATCTCCTCCCAAGTGGCAGACTGGGAGAGCAGGGTATGATCGCATTTAGCGAGAATTTCGGAAATATTCATCTGTTTTACCTCACAATTCGTTTATGTAGATTATATATGGTATTATAATTGGAGAGTCGTGTCGATTAGTATCAATTCAAGCTGCCGCCAGCCAAGGAATGGGGATGGGAGCCCGAGGGAAGGGAAAAAACTTCGGCGTTTGAGATGGTTTTCCCCTTCCCTCGGTGCAGCCTCAGACATTATGGAGATTCTTTTTGTTCTTTAATCTTAACCCGCCAGCACTTGTGGCACATAGCGATGTAGCGGTCGTTGCCGCCCAACAGCACCTGATCGCCCTCGGTGACGATCATTCCCAGCTCGTCCAGTCGGGCGTTGACCGTGGCTTTTGCACCGCAATCGCAGATGGTCTTGATCTCGGCGATGGAGTCGGCAACCTCAAACAGCCGTTTGCTGCCCGGGAAAAGATGACAGAGGAAGTCGGTGCGCAGTCCGAAGCAGAGGACGGGGATGTTTTGCTCGTCCACCAGACGGCGGAGGGCGTCCACGTGGGCGTCGGTGAAGAACTGGCACTCGTCGGCGATGATCACGTCGGCAGAGCCGTGGGCGGACTCGTAGAGGGTGTATAGATCGGCATCCTC
>CAZFJJ010000302.1:0-1816 GCA_964519075.1 uncultured Lachnospiraceae bacterium | reverse complement strand
GGCGTGCCTATGGTAGACATTGCCTCCCGCGTGATGATCGGCGAGCCTTTGGCAGAGATGGGCTACGGCACCGGTCTGTACAAGACTCCTCCCTATTTCACCGTCAAAGCCCCCGTCTTTTCCTTCGAGAAGCTGTCCGACGTCAACTCCTCCCTGGGTCCGGAAATGAAGTCCACCGGCGAGGTTTTGGGCATCGGTAAGACGCTGACCGAGGCACTCTACAAGGGTCTGACCGCCGCAGGCTTCAAGCTGGCTGCTCCCTTTGGCGGCAATGAGGTGGGCATCCTCCTCTCGGTCGTAGACTACGACCAGTTTGAGGTCGTCACTCTGGCAAAGAAGCTGGACGATCTTGGCATGAAGCTTTACGCAACCCCCGATACCGCGAACTCTATTTCGAGTTTGGGCATTGACGTAACCGTTGTGAACAGCATCGCCCCCGGCGGTGACGTGTTCCGGCTGATGGAAGAGGGCAAGCTGAACTATATCGTTTACACCGGTGCGCTCTACGACTCCACCATCGAGGAGTTCATCACCCTGCAGCGTCGTGCGATCCAGCTGTCCATCTCCTGCCTGACCTCGCTGGATACGGCAAACGCCATGGCGGACATCATCTCCTCCCGCTACAATCTGTACAACACCGAGCTGGTAGACATCAACGATATGCGCACCACCCGTCGCAAGCTGGCCTTCCACAAAATGAGTGCTACCGGCAACGACTATATCTATATCGACAATTTCGACGGCTCCATCACCTGCCCCGAATCGCTGGCTGTCACCTACTGTGACCGTCACTACGGCATCGGCGGCGACGGCATCGTGCTGATCGAGAAGTCGAACGTAGCCACCGCCAAAATGCGCCTCTTCAACCAAGACGGCTCCGAGGGTAAGATGGGCGGTAATGCGCTCCGTTGCGTGGGCAAGTTCCTCTACGACAACGGCTACACCTCCCACACCCACATCACCGTAGAGACCGCCAGCGGCATCAAGTGGATGAAGCTCTTCGTCTCCGACGGAAAGGTGACCTCGGTCACCATCCGCATGGGCAAGGCATCCCTGCTGGCGTCCGACCTGCCGGTTGCCATCGACAAGGAGACGGTCATCGACTATCCCGTCGAGATCGGAGGCAAGAACTACAGCATCACCTGCGTTTCGGTAGGCAACCCCCACTGCGTAGTCTTCGCGCCCCGCGTGGACGGCGTAGAAGTGGACAAGATCGGTCCCCTCTTCGAGCACTCTCCTCTCTTCCCCGAGCGTGTGAACACCGAATTCATCCGCGTGGTGAATCCCGTCACCATCAAGATGCGCGTCTGGGAGCGCGGTAACGGCGAGACTCTCGCCTGCGGTACCGGCGCCTGCGCCGCCGTAGTGGCCGCAGTAGAAAACGGCTTCTGCAAGAAGGGCGAGGACATCACCGTGAAGGTGAAGGGTGGCGACCTGATCGTCAACTACACCGACGACGGCATTACCCTCACCGGTAACGCCGACCTCGTCTACAAGGGCGAACTGGAGTATTGATTTTCTATGGGGCTCTGCCCCATACCCCGGCAGGAACCTTTTTGAAAAAAGGTTCCTGCACTTTTATAAAAGGGTGGCAAGTACGCGGGCTCGTAATAAGGATGTTATCTAAGACAACCGATTGAGAGAAAAAGAACAAGCATAGAATTCAGATATGAGTTCTGTGCTTTTTTCATTGACAAAAACGCCAAAGATTTGCTCACTGACAATTTTTAGTCAATGAAACTTGCAAAACTAAAGCGTCGCATTCTGTAAAAAACGCTTATTGAGCCACGTTTGCACGGCGAAATAGCCGCACCTA
>CAZFJJ010000301.1:0-1828 GCA_964519075.1 uncultured Lachnospiraceae bacterium | reverse complement strand
GGTGACGCTTCTTCGAACCGATGCAGACCATCGGGTTCGACCGATCTGACCATTCATCCAAACAGGCACCTGCATTGCAGGTGCCTGTTGCGTTTGATGGGGATCACTTCACCTTGATGAAGATCAGAGTTATTTCGGTGCCGAATTCGTCGTCAATGGGCAGGGTAAGAGTACCGCCCTCCAGCGTATACTCGCTGCCCTCCAGGGGGTTATTCCAGTTGTCACCGACGTAGAGCATTCCGTCAGCGACGTAATATACGCCGTCTTTGTTCAGCCCATCCATGGTGCTGATTCCTTCCGTAATATACAAGTCCACGTATTCTGCAATGGTCATGCCGGACTGCTGCTGGAAGACGGCATCCATGACCGGTCGGGAAACACCCTCCGCTTCGCCGGAAACGTAGATCATCTCGATCATAAAGGCTTTATATTCCTCTTCATCGAACTCGACGGCAAGATGGCAGGTTCCGTCGTTACGGAAGGTGAAATTGACCGTCATATTGCAGGGAAGATCGATCTTGGGGATATCGGCCTCGCCCAGGAAGAGATCCTTCACGTCGAGGGTGGTGGTCCAGCTGCCGATCAGATCCTTCGCGGCGTCCTTGTCAAACAGATAGGAGAGATCCAGCAGATTGCCGTCGGCGTCATACCAGGTTTCTTTCGGCTCGTCGTCGCCCTCGTCGTACTCCAGAACGGTCTTGGTGCCGTCCTCGTTGTAGGTGATGCCAACGAATCCGCCGTCGGTGTATTCGTATTCGTAGGTCAGCTTACCGTCGGTGTAGGATTTCTCGGTCAGCGGCTCGCCGTCGGCATCATAGGTATATTCGGTCTTGTCGGTGGACTGTAGATCGCCTGCTTTGTCGTAGTAGTTGCGGGTCTCGGTCAGCAGATTGTCGTATTCGTCGTAGACGAAATCGCATTTCTCAGTGGAATCTACCACGCCGTTTATCAAATAGGTGGTGGTGGATTCGGTCACGTTGCCATCGGCATTATAGAGCGTCTGCTCCGCATAGATTGCGTTTTCCATGGATGCTTCGCCGTCGTAAAACATCGAGTTGTTCGCCTGCAGGTCGCCGTCCTCGGAATAGACGTACTCACTGACAACGGTAAATACGACCGTACCGTTTTCGTCATAGTCCACCGACAGCACGCAATCGCCGGCAGCATTATACTGATAAAGGGAAGCGGTTGCATCGCCCCATTCGTAGTATTCCACGCCGCAGACGGTGCAGACGTCGTCTTCCAGGATGTGGTCGCCCATCTCTACGGTAGAACCGCAGATGCAGATCTTCCAATGGCTATCCCGATCCACCGTCCAGGCGACGCCTTCGCCGTGAACGTGCTCAGAGGTCTCGGGGGCGTTGCCCTCGTTCGGGGGCGTGGCGGTCGTGGTAGCGGCGGGCGTAGTGACCGCGCCGGCGGTGTCCTTCGTCGTGCTCTGCGCGGAATCGGTGTCGCTCTGCCCACCGCCGCAAGCGGTGATGGCGGTCAGTGTGAGCAGTCCGACCAGCAGACAGGTAAGTGTTTTTTTCATGGTTATTCCTCCGGATTTTGTTTAGTTTGAATATACCGCTGTAGGGAAAATTGTCAAGTGTTCGATATGTTCTTATCTATAAATCCTTTTTGTACTGCGTTTTGTTGCATAGAAATACGAAAAAATGCAATGATTGCCCGAAAGCCCTTTGTTTCCAAGGGTTTCCGGGCACTTGTAAGCCATTAGGTATCATTCCCACTCAATTGTGCCCACGGGCTTGGGTGTCAGGTCCAGCAGCACGCGATTGATGCCATCGACCTCGGCGGTGATGCGATCGGTGATGCGGTGGAGCAA
>CAZFJJ010000300.1:0-1832 GCA_964519075.1 uncultured Lachnospiraceae bacterium | reverse complement strand
ATTGCTTCGCAATTTTGGGGGTGTATTATAATAATATTATTTTAGTTTATCTGTGCTCCGCAAGTATTTGCGGAGCTTTTATAAAAGTTCTTTGCCCCGCTTTCTTTCAAGAAAGCGGGCGGAGTTTGAGGCGGAGCCTCAATTATATTAATTCATTCCTCTAAAATCTTCGACTCGCCGCCGTAGACGATGGTGCCGACCACCTCGCCGGAAGCGGCGCGGAGAATGTTCTCTGGATCATCCAGACCGAAGACGTAGATCGGCAGGTCGTTGGCCAGGCAGAAGGCGGTGGCGGTGGTATCGATAGCCGTCAGATCGTTGGCCAGAATATCCTTGAAGCTGAGATATTCGTATTTATAGAGGGGGAGCGTGCTGTTCTCGTCTCTGGGGTCGCGATTGTAGATGTGGCTGACCGCTTTTGCAAAGAGCACGCGGTCTGCCTCGATCTCTACCGCGCGGAGCACCGCTCCGGTGTCGGTGGAGAAGCAGGGATTGCCGGTACCGCCCGCAAAGACAACCACCTTGCCCTCTTCCAGATGGCGAACCGCCTTTTCCTTGGTGTAGCCCTCGATATATTCGGGCTGGGATGCCACGGCGGAGAGCGCCACGGCAGGGGTGCCGATCTGATTCAGGAAGTCCACGATGCAGAGCGCGTTAATGCAGGTAGCGAACATTCCCATATAGTCGGCGCGGACGCGATCCATTTTCTTTTCCGCCTGTCTGCCCCGCCAGATGTTGCCGGCACCGCAGACCACGGCCACCTGCACGCCTGTTTTGGCACAACGGGCGATCACGTCGCAGATCTCGCGCACCTTATCGAAGTTGAAGGTAAAATCCGAGCCTTTGGCGAGTGCCTCGCCCGAGATCTTCAACAGAATTCGTTTCGGTTGTTTGTTCATAGCAAGTTCCTTTGCACAGTCATAATTTCACAATTCTATTGTACTACAAAAACGCCCGTTTGTAAATAGCAATAGACAAATTTTTTGTGAATTTTTTGGGACAGAATAGCTTTTACACCTCAAATACATTAGGAATTCAATAACGCATTACGAGAGAAAAATTATCAGTATATGTTATATCATTCATTGGTTAATGAGAATACTAAAAAAAGACGGCAATTTCTTGCCGTCCCGAATATCAATTAGAAGGTACTGCGCTTATTCTTGTTTTGACTTAACCGTATTTAACGATGCAATCAACATTCTCCGTATTGTGCCACAATCATTTCGGAGAGATTTGTAAACATTCGATTCTATACAATCGGTTTCGAATAACAATTCGAGCCAATACTCTGTTTCATAGCACTCTTTTTGCGCTATTTCCAGCTTAGATATAAAATCGTTAGTGCTTTGCGCATACTGCGCTTCGTGTATATTGGCACCGATTGAAGTGCCGGAACGCAACAATTGATTAATTAGCGCCGCCTCTTTGCGCTCCTCTTTCATTGTACGACAAGCGAAAACAATTTTCTTTGCAAACTCTTTCGCCTTGTCTCTCATAATACTGTTGGACATAGCATCACCTCTATCTGTCAAGTGATATTCCGCCTTCGGCGGAGTGATATTGTCGCAAAAAGCGACAGTGCTATGCCGACGAAGTCGGCGTGATATTGCTCACTTCGTTCGCAGTTATCACTCGCGAAGCGAATACCACTCGGCGTATGCCGAATATCACTGCGAAGCAATATCACTCGCCGCAGGCGAATAAAACTGCCCAACTTCCCAGTGGGAAGTTGGGCAATGTTTCTTAGCCGTTGACCATCTTGGCGATCTCAGCAGCGAAGTCCTCTTCGCGCTTTTCGATGCCTTCGCCCTTCTCGTAGATCTTGAAGG
>CAZFJJ010000299.1:0-1834 GCA_964519075.1 uncultured Lachnospiraceae bacterium | reverse complement strand
TTCAGCAGACGGGCCCGGACACGCAGCGGAGCACTGTATGTCGCGTCTCTCGCCTTGCACTCCTCAACGGAATACTTCGGTGTGTCATCCAGGCGGTAATCGATGAAATCAAGGACCAGGTTACCGGTGTAGTCCTCAATGGTGGCAATATCACGGAAAACTTCTTTCAGGCCTTCGTCCAGGAACCACTGATAGGACTTCTTCTGAACCTCCAGCAGATTGGGCATTTCCAAAACTTCGTCGATCTTGGAAAAGCTCATACGCTGGGTCGTGCCGAGCATTTGGGGTTTGACCATATACAATCCTCCGTTTCAAAATAAATAGACCATACTTTATCATCCGTTTTTTCGTTCACAAATAATTTAAAAATTCTACCCCTGCGGCATTCTGGTTAAAGCCGAATCTTAAGCTGAATCATCAAATCACGTGAGCAAAAGCGTGAAAATAAGGCATGACCTCATTTTTTACCTCATTATTTGTCGACTTTTATCGAAATTTCTATAAAAGTCGCACCCATCGGTTATTTTAACGCATTCTAACCGATTTTATTGGATGTTGATATAATACCATATAGAAAGACATTTGTCAAGATATTTTTTCAAAAAAATGAAAAAAATTTTCAAAAAGGTATTGCTTTTTTCGAAAAGATGTGCTATGATACATGGGTAATAGTTTGAGCCATAGTGTCTCAACGAGAATTCATCGATTCCGTTCCCTCACACCGGATCGGGAAATCGCAACGAGGAGGTGTACCCAATGCCCAATATCAAATCCGCTAAGAAGCGCGTGCTTGTCACCGAAGCCAAAACCATGCAGAACAAGATGTTCAAGTCCTCTTACAAGACCGCTGTCAAGAAGTACGAAAGTGCTGTTGAAGCCGGCGACAAGGAGGCTGCAATCGCTCTGTACAAGGCTGTTGTCAAGAAGGTTGACCAGGCTGCTGCCCGTGGAATCATCCACGCTAACGCTGCTGCAAGAAAGAAGAGCCAGTTCACTCTGATGCTCAACAAGATCGGCGCGTAACTCATTCCGGAATGCAAGTCATTGCATTCCGGTTTGTTATTTAGCTGATATTCCCCTGCTCTGTTCTTCAGAACATTGCAGGGGAAATTTCGTTATTCCTCGCCGCTGATAAACTCCCGCACGCGAAGCGTAACGCCGCAATCCGCGGCAATCTGTCGGCAACGCTCGATCTCCTCGGGAGAGATTGTGGTATCAACGACCGAGAGCACTACCTTCGGTACGTAGCGGGTAGCGGCTTTGGCGAAATCCAGCAGACCTTGATAGGCAGCCTCACCGAACCGACTGTGACAGATCTTCTGATAGGACGTAGCGTCGGCGGTGTTCAGCGAGATGGACATCAGGTCGATCAGTCCTGCCATTTTCGGGGTAATATCGTAGCCGGCGATCATGCTTCCCTGTCCGTTGGTATTGATGCGGATGGGAAGAGTGGATCGCTCCTTCACGCGGCGAGCGACCTCCAGAATATCGTCGATTCGCTCGGTAGGCTCGCCGTAGCCGCAGAAGACCAGCTCGGTGTACTTGGTCAGATCGCGGGAGAAAATGCTCTCGCAGATTTCGTCCACGGTAGGCTCGCGTCTGAGCCATAGATCGCCGTAATAGGACTCTACGGTGGAGCGAACGCAAAATGCGCAGGCGTTAGAGCATCGGTTGGTGGTATTGACGTAAAGTCCGTTTCCGACTTCATAGGTGACGGTCATAATCATCCTCGATTCCAAACAGTTTGCAGGCGTTGGCGTGGGTCTGCCGCACGAAGGCTTCGATATCCTCGCCGCGCAGCTCCGCCGCCTTGGCCGCAGTATAACAAAGATTG
>CAZFJJ010000298.1:0-1835 GCA_964519075.1 uncultured Lachnospiraceae bacterium | reverse complement strand
TTGGAGGGGCCGGCTCTGTCGGGCGCGATCTCGGTAGACCACTGATTCTGCTCCGAAATGGGGCGAACCATACGACCCACGCCGCTCCAGTCGTCGATCTGGAGGGTACCGCCCGCGCAGAGGACGTACCAGCGGGGATGAAGGATGAAATTGTTAGTAGAAACCTCTATCTGAGCGGTAAGGCCGCTCTCGAAGGTCATCAACAGATGGAAGTTGTCGTCCACCTCGGGATAGTGGATGCTGAACATCTTACAGTAGACCGAAGTAACCTTTTCATCGAACAGATACAGCATCTGATCGATAAGGTGCACGCCCCAGTCCAGCATCATACCGCCGCCCTCTTTTTTGCGGCAGCGCCAGCCCTCGGGCATACCGCGGGAGCCCTCCACGCGGGTCTCGATAAAGTAGGGCTTGCCGATAGCACCGGTGGCCAGCGCGTTGCGCATGGCAACGTAGTCCTTGTTGACGCGACGGTTCTGGTCGATGGTAAAGACCTTGCCGGTCTCCTTGGCCACCGCCATCACCTCCCGCAGCTCCTCGGAGGTCATCGTAACCGGCTTTTCGCACAGAACGTGCTTGCCCGCCCTCATCGCCTTGATGGAAACGTCCTTGTGGAAGTTGTTGTAAACCGCCACCAGAACGATGTCGATCTCGGGATCAGCCAGCATCGCCTCCAAGGAGGGATAGGTAGCGTAGCCCTTCTCTTCTGCCGCCTTCATGCGGTCGGGGTTAATGTCGTAGATGCCTCTGACCCGCACGCGGGTATTTCCTTTGGCAAGCTGATTGACGTGATGCCCGGCCATACCGCCGAAGCCGACGACACCGAGCTGATAGATTTTGTTCATGGGTATAACCTTTCTTGGTCTCCAACGCTATTAGTTTGTGCGCCGAGTTGTTGTGCGGCGGTGGGCGTTTGGAGTCTAAGGTAGCAATTCCTACGGAATTGCAATTCGAGAGGGGGAAGAAACCATCTCAAACGCCGAATGTTTCATGTAGTTCGCCTTTGGCGAACTACTGGAGTTGCGCACAGCGCAACTCCGCCCCTCATCTCGAGCTCTCCCCCAACTTCCTTGGCTGTACCCTTCCGAAGTGGGAATACACCGGTTGAAGAAAAAACTTCAAAGCCTATTTCTTCCCAGCCGACGAGTATTCGTCGGCTTTATAAAAGTTCTTGGGGTCCAGCCCTTCATTCAAGAAGGGCTGGCGGAGTTTGAGGCGGAGCCTCAATTGCGATCAATTAAAACCAATACGCTTCGCCGGCGGACTCGGTGATGAGGACGTCCTTAAGGAAAGCGACGGCTTTTTCCAGACCTTGCTTGGTGGACATGAGGCTGTCCTCATGTTCGATGGAGATCACGCCGTCGTAGCCCACGGTGCGCAGGGTGGAGATGATGCGATTCCAGGTCAGCTGATCGTGACCGTAGCCCACGGTGCGGAACACCCAAGAGCGACCCAATACGTCACCGTAGGACTTGGTGTCCAGCACGCCGTTGACGGCGGTATTGCGCTCGTCGATGGCGGTGTCCTTTGCGTGGAAGTGGTAGATGGCACCCTTCAGCGCCTTGATTGCCTCCACGGGATCGATGCCCTGCCAGAAGAGGTGGGAGGGGTCAAAGTTTGCGCCGATGATGTCGCCAACGGCGGCACGCAGACGGAGCAGAGTCTCGGGATTGTAGACTACGAAGGACGGATGCAGCTCGAAGGCGATCTTCTTGATGCCATGCGCCTTTGCAAACGCCGCCATTTCAGTCCAGTAGGGGATGACCTTCTCGTTCCACTGCCAGTCGAGGATCTTCAGATTGTCGTCGGGCCAAGGACAGGTGACCCAGTTGGGG
>CAZFJJ010000297.1:0-1838 GCA_964519075.1 uncultured Lachnospiraceae bacterium | reverse complement strand
ATCGCAGAGGTGGGATCCATCTCTACTTTGGAAACCATCGGCGTATTTTGTGAATGATCTCGCTCGCCTGCCTTTAACGAGGCAGGCGTTTTTTCGTTTTTCGCAAACGTCCAATTTGCCACTTATCGTTCACAATTTCCAACTTGACAAACCCCACCCCTCTGTATTATAATAAATCAAATCACAAAAATCGAGGTCAAGCCTATGCCCAGATTCTTTCTCCCTCCCGCCGCCTTTGCAGGCGCGTCCGCGGGCGATACCGTCACTATCTCTGGCGACGACGCCCGTCATATCTCCCTCGCCCTCCGGATGCGGACGGGTGATAGCGTCACCCTTTGCGACGGCAACGGGGTAGAATATGACGGCACGCTGGTCTCTCTCTCGCCTACGGCGGTGGAGGTGGAGATCTCCGTACCCCGGACGAGCACCCGTGAGATGCCCGTGAAGGTCACGCTCTACCAAGGGCTTGCCAAGGGCGATAAGATGGATACCGTCATCCAAAAAGCAGTAGAGCTGGGCGTTACCCGCATTGTCCCCGTGACCACGGCGCGGTGCATCATGAAGATGGGCGACAATCCCGACAAAAAGATCGCCCGTTGGCAGAAGATCGCCAACGAAGCGGCAGGGCAGTGCGGTCGCGGCGTTCTTCCCGAGGTGACTGCCCCCGTGACCTTTCGGCAGGCGGTAGAGGCTGCTGCGCGGGACGGGCTCTCCCTCTTCTGCTACGAGGAACTGGGCAAGACCGAGCCGCTCGCCGCGCTCCTACCCGAGACTCCGCCGGTGACGCTCTCCTTTTTCGTGGGACCCGAGGGGGGATTCGATCCCGCGGAGGCTGTGACAGCAGTGACGGCCGGCGCGCGGCTTTGCGGCCTCGGTCCACGCATCCTGCGAACCGAAACTGCCTCGGGATACGTTTTGGCTGCACTGTCGGTGCTGTACGAATAAGCGCTTTTGTATAAGATGACTACTTTGGGCATCATTTGATGCAAATTTGAAAAAAATTTTTTCGAAAATTTATTAAAAATGTGAATTTGCCTATTGAAATTTCACAAAAAATAGTGTAGAATAATAGTTGTATTGAACAAGACGAAATTTACGGGCTCGGCAAGTGGATGAAAAAATGCCCAATGCTTCTGCCGACCGTCATCTGAAAGGAGACATTTTTATGTCGAATCGCTTATTTCAGGGTATCATCTATCAAATGAAGGATGCAGTAGATCGCGTGATCGGCGTCATTGACGAGACCGGCGTGGTCATTTCCTGCAGCGAGCTGGTGAAGATCGGTGAGATCCGCCAGGGCATCCGGGACGAGCTGTCCTACACCTCCGAGATTACTACGCTGGGGGGATATACCTATCGCACGCTGGGCGCAGGTGCCGCTAAGAGCGAATACGTAGTATTCGTGGAAGGAGAGGATAAGACTGCCGAGCGTCTGTCTATGCTCCTGGCTATTTCTCTGGGCAACATCAAGGTGCTGTACGATGAAAAGCACGATAAATCTTCTTTTATCAAAAACATTATTCTGGACAACATTCTTCCCAGCGACATCTACATAAAGTCCAAGGAGCTCCACTTTGCAGGTGACGTTTCCCGTGTCGTCTTCCTGATTAAGTTCAACGGCAAGAACGACGTGGTGCCTTACGACGTGCTGCAGAATATGTTCCCCGGTAAGAATAAGGATTACGTTATCAGCGTAGGCGAGCGCGACAGCGTTCTGGTCAAGGAGATCAAGCCCAACTACGATATGCGGGACATTGAGAAGATGGCGCGTTCCATTTCGGACACCATCTCTACCGAGTTCTATACCAAGGTCTCCATCGGCATCGGTACCGTAGTAG
>CAZFJJ010000296.1:0-1859 GCA_964519075.1 uncultured Lachnospiraceae bacterium | reverse complement strand
AAAAGCGACCGGATTCCAAAGGCAGAGCCTTTGGTTACAGCAAAATACAAATCAAGCCGGTGCTGCCCTCGTTGATGATGCGGGAGATGGTGTCAGAGAGCTTGCCGCGGGCATCCTCTGGCATGGCGGCCAGCTTTTGATGGATGCCCTCGTTCACCAGCTCGTAGAGGGTCTTGCCGAACAGATTGGTTGCCCAGATGCCGGAGGGATTTTCCTCGAACTCGGACAGCAGATATTTGATCAGATCCTCGCTTTGCTGCTGGGTTCCCACCACGGGTGAGATCTCGGTCTCAATGTTGGTACGGATCAGGTGGAGCGAGGGAGCGGACGCCTTCAGCCGTACGCCGTAGCCGCCCGAATGGTGTACGATGCGCGGCTCCTCCAGATGCATATCGGTGACGTCGGGCTCTACGATGCCGTAGCCCGTCGCCTCAGCCTGAGAAAGCGCGCCTGCGATCTTGTCGTAGCGGCGCTTGATCCCCGCCAGCTCGCGGACGGTGGCGATCAGCTCCCGCTGGTCGGAAATGGACAGCCCCGTCCAGCCCGAGAGCACCTGATAATAGAGCGCGGGCGGCGGTGTCAGCTCCAGCTCGGCGCGCCCGATGCCCAGATCCAGCTCCCGCAGCTCGGCACGCTCGACGTACTCCTCCTCCGCAAGAGCGGCGAAGACCTCCCCGGCCTGCCCTACGCGGCTGACCTTGGCGGCGGCGGTAAGCAGCGCCTCCTGAATGCCGCGGCGCACGGGATGGTCTGGCTCCAGCACACTGACCCAGTCGGGGAGAGTAACCCCCACCTCCCGCAGGGGGAATTGGTGGAGCACCAGCTCCAGAATGTGCAGGATGTCGTCAGCGTCCAGCGTCTGACAGCTGACCAGCGCAACCGGCGCGTTGTAACGTGCCTCCAGCTCCAGTGCCAGCGCCTCAGAGGCGGGATCGTCGGGATGGGCGGAGTTGAGCACCACCACGAAAGGTTTTCCGAGAGCGGTCAGCTCGGCGGCGACGCGGCGCTCTGCCTCCTCGTAGCCCGCGCGGGGCAGCTCGGTGACAGAGCCGTCGGTGGTCACCAGCACGCCGATGGTGGAGTGGTCGGTGATGACCTTGCGAGTGCCCATCTCCGCCGCCTCGCCGAAGGGGAGAGGTGTGGTGCTCCAGGGGGTCATGACCATGCGGGGCTTTCCATTCTCGGTCTGTCCCAGGGCGTCGGGGACGATATAGCCCACGCAGTCCACCAGCTTCACCGAAAGGCGGAGCTTGCTCGGTGTCTCGATCTCCACCCCGTTGTCGGGGATAAATTTGGGCTCGGTGGTCATCACCGTCTTGCCTGCGGCGGACTGGGGCATTTCGTCCCGCGCCCGCTCGCGGTCGTAGGACTCGGGGATATTCGGCAGAACGATGGTTTCCAAAAACCGTTTGATAAAGGTGGATTTGCCGGTACGGACGGGCCCCACCACGCCGATGTAGATATTGCCGCCGGTGCGGGCGGCGATTTCGTCGTATACGGAGGAAGGGTTCATAAATGTCTCCTTTATGTGTCAATTGTAGTCCACTTTATGCGGCGAGGCGGCGTTTAATGCAAGATTTTCGGAAAAAGAGGCGGTGCGGCACAGCCGGCGCATGGGAGGGACGGTAGACGTTCGCCTCCGCTCCTATAGGGGACGGCGCCCTCTGTCCCGCGCCGACCGCCTCGCACCGACTCGCATTTCGCGCACCTGTAGGACGATCTGTTCGCACCGCCCCATGCCTTCTCCGGCGGAGAAGGTGGCGCAGTAAGCGAAGCGTCTGCGCAGTAAGCGAAGCGTCTGCAACGGAGGGAGCCTTGGGGAGGCAAAGACTGTTCGGACGGCGGGAGCAAGCCCCCGC
>CAZFJJ010000295.1:0-1860 GCA_964519075.1 uncultured Lachnospiraceae bacterium | reverse complement strand
CCCAAACTCCTCAAAAACTTTTATAAAAGCCCGACGAATATTCGTCGGGCAAAAGCAACATAACCGCACCGAGTGAAGGCAACTTCTCTCGGTGTTTTTTCTCTTTTCGACCCCCACAAAAGACATATTTCTCCCCACCAATCCCATATAATAGAGTCAGCAAAGCTACCGGGAGGGACGAGAATGGATCAGGTCGTGTACGGGGACGTTTATCTGGCGATCAATTTCACTATGGACTGGCTGGCGCTCTATTTGACGGCGAAGGCGGCAAAGCTGCCCGTCCGTCCGCTCAGGCTCAGCATCGCCGCCGCACTGGGAGCGCTCTACGCGCTGGCCTCCCTTTTTCTCCCCGACGGCAACGCGATCTCCACCTTTACCGCGCTGGCCTTTCCCTTTCTGCTGATCCTCGTCTCCTTCGGCGTCCAAAACGAATGGCGGGAGATCCTGCGCTCGCTCGCCGCTTTTTGGGGCATCTCCTTCCTGCTAGGCGGAGCGGCGACCGCTGTCAGCTATCTGGTGGCACGCTGGGTCAAGCGGGAGGCGGTCATCGGCGGACAGGTGGAAACGCTCCCCGCCGATCTTCCCTTCTGGGGACTGCTCCTGCTGGCTCTGGTCGTAGGGGCAGTGGTCAGCCTGCTGCTTCGGGTGCGCAAAAAGCTCCCCCAAACCGTCACGATAGAGGTGGGAGAGGATGCCAATACACTCGTCACGCTGAGCGGGCTGGTGGACAGCGGCAATCTGCTGGTCGAGCCGCTGTCGGGGCGTTCGGTGATCCTGACGGATCGCTCCGCCGCCGCCTTTTTGCCCGCTGAGCTTGCCTTTCTGCGAGACGGCTCCACGCCTCTGCTGACTCCACGCCTGCGTCTCATCCCCTACTCCACCGCGGCAGGGGAGGGCATTCTCTACGGCTATCTACCCAAGGTAGTGCGGGTGAACGGAAAGCTCCGCGCCGCCTGCGTTGCGGTTACCGCTCTGCCCGAGGGCGAGCGTAAAGCCGACGCGATCGTTCCCGCGTCGCTGATCTGATCCCGATTATCAAAACTGAGGTGTACATAGATGCTAAAAAAGCTCATTTTTCGCATATTTGCCCGTTTATTGCCGTTTTTCACCCGCCAAAACCTGCTCCACTACATCGGCGGAACCGAAAGTCTCCCTCGACCGCTCTCGCCCGAGGAGGAAGCGGAGCTTTTGGAGCAGCTCCCCAACTCCCCCGAGGCGCGATCTCAGCTGATCGAGCGGAACCTGCGGCTGGTGGTGTTCATCGCCAAAAAGTTCGAGAACACAGGGGTGGGAATCGAGGATCTGATCTCCATCGGCACCATCGGGCTGATCAAATCGGTGAACACCTTCCGCCCCGATCGGCAGATCAAGCTGGCGACCTACGCCTCCCGCTGCATCGAGAACGAGATTCTGATGTATCTGCGCAAAACCTCGGGGCAGAAAGAGCTGTCCATCGACGAGCCGCTTCACATCGACTGGGACGGCAACGAGCTGCTGCTCTCCGACGTGCTCTCGGACGAGGAGGATTCGGTGAGCCGCGCCATCGAGTACGAGGAGGATCGCCGCACGATCCACATCGCCCTCTCCCATCTCTCCCCCCGCGAGCGGGAGATCATCGAGCTGCGCTTCGGCCTTGGCGGCGGACGCGAGCTGACCCAAAAGGAGGTCGCCGCCCGGTTGGGGATCTCGCAGTCGTATATTTCACGGCTGGAGAAGAAGATCATCGCCCGGCTACGGGTGGAGATCGAAGGGAAAGTGTAATGCCTTCGGCTTCAAACAAAATAGCCGCCTGATTATCTCAGACGGCTATTTTGTTAGTTAAAGTATTCGCTGACGTCGGTCTTATCGTTGAGGTGCTTT
>CAZFJJ010000294.1:0-1861 GCA_964519075.1 uncultured Lachnospiraceae bacterium | reverse complement strand
TACCGCCGTGCTCACCGCCAAGGGCATCGAGAAGGTGGAACGCTACTACGGCATCGAAAACTACGCCGATCCCGAAAACTCTACCATCGCCCATCACGTCAATCAGTCGCTGAAGGCGCACGGTGTCTTCAAGCTGGACGTGGATTACGTGCTCAAGGACGGTCAGGTCATGATCGTCGATACCTTCACCGGTCGTATCATGCCCGGCAGACGATGGAGCGACGGTCTGCATCAGGCCATCGAGGCGAAGGAGCACGTCAAGATCGAAAAGGAAAACAAGACCCTTGCCACCATCACCTTCCAGAACTACTTCCGTATGTACGAGAAGCTGTCGGGTATGACCGGTACGGCGATGACCGAGGAAGAGGAATTCCGCGAGATCTACAATCTGGACGTTGTGGAGATCCCTACCAATATGCCCATGATCCGCCGCGATCACACCGACGTGGTGTACAAGAACGTCAAGGGCAAGTACGACGCCATCCTGCGCCAGATCATCGAGTGCCACGAAAAGGGTCAGCCCGTTTTGGTGGGTACCGTCTCGGTGGAAAAGTCCGAGGAGCTGTCCAAAAAGCTCTCCCGTAACGGCATCAAGCACACCGTCCTGAACGCCAAGTATCACGACCGCGAGGCAGAGATCGTTGCGCAGGCAGGTAAGCTGGGCACCGTCACCATCGCCACCAACATGGCAGGCCGTGGTACCGACATTCTGCTGGGCGGCAACCCCGAGTTCCTGGCAAAGCAGGAAATGCGGAGAATGGAGTACGAGGAAGACGTGATCGGTCTTGCCATGGGCTCCAATCAGTCGGTCTCCGAGGAGATCATGGAAGCCCGCAAGGTCTACCGCGAGCTTTACAATAAGTATAAGAGACAGATCGAGCCCGAGGCGAAGAAGGTTCGCGAGGCAGGCGGTCTGTTCATCATCGGTACCGAGCGTCACGAGTCGAGACGTATCGACAACCAGCTCCGCGGCCGTTCCGGCCGTCAGGGTGACCCCGGCGAGTCCCGCTTCTACCTGTCGCTGGAGGATGATCTGATGCGTCTCTTCGGCTCCGACCGTATCGCCGGTATGGTAGACCGTCTGGGGCTTGGCGACGACGATCCCATCGACGCCAAGATCCTCTCGGGCTCTATCGAGAGTGCCCAGAAGCGTCTGGAAGACACCAACTTCAACCGCAGAAGAAACGTCCTCGCCTACGACGACGTGATGAACCAGCAGAGAAATCTGATCTACGCTCAGCGCCGCGAGGTGCTGGACGGTATGGATATGCACGACAAAATCGTAGATATGCTGAACGTCACGCTGGAAGAGGCAGTTCAGAACTGTTGCTCCGACGAGAATCATTCGGATTGGGCGCTGGATGAGCTGCGCAATACCTTCTTCGGCTTCCTGTGCACGCCCGAAGACTTCAAGTATTCCGAAGAAGAGCTGGCCAATATCACTGCCGACGAGATCCTGGAAATGCTGACCGAGCGGGCAATGAAGATCTACGCCGACAAGGAAGAGCTGTTCGGTACAGAGCAGCTGCGTGAGATCGAGCGCGTGATCCTGCTCCGCAACGTTGACCGCCACTGGATGAATCACATCGACGAGATGGACGAGCTCCGCGGCTCCATCGGTCTGAACGCTTACGCACAGAGAAATCCCCTGAACGAATACCGTATCGCCGGCGGCGATATGTTTGAGGATATGTCCCACTCCATCCGCATCGACACCGTCCGCGCCATCCTTTCGGTGGTCAAGCGTGAGCCGGTTCAGCGCCAGCAGGTGGCAAGAGTAACCGGTGAAGGCCGTCCCGGCGCGCAGATGCGTCCCGGTATGCCCATTCGCCCCGGTATGCCAGGACGCCCTGCCGCACCC
>CAZFJJ010000293.1:0-1905 GCA_964519075.1 uncultured Lachnospiraceae bacterium | reverse complement strand
GAAGGCAAGACGTGACAAAAGACGCTCGAACGTATGGAAGCTGACTGCGCCCAGCATTCAGAAGTGCCCTAAGTGCGGCGAATTCGTTCTGACTCACAGAGTTTGCAAGAATTGCGGCACATATCACGGCAAGGAAATCGTAAAGACCGAGGCTTGACTTCGACCGCAATAGGGGCGTGTTAAACACGCCCTTATTTTCATTCCTGCAAAAGAAAATCCCAAAAGGAGAGAGATATGGTCACCATTCAATCGGTAGAGCGCGGCTCCCTTGCCGAGGCTGCAGGCGTCCGTGCCGGCGATATTCTGATCTCGGTCAACGGCAACGATATTGCCGACGTGCTGGACTATCGCTTTTATCTGATCGACCGCTCCCTCTCTATGCTGCTCCACCGCGGCCCCGATCTGCTAACCGTGGAGATCCAAAAAGGCGAATACGACGACGTCGGGCTGGAGTTTGAGACCTACCTGATGGACAAGAAGCAGACCTGCCGCAACCAGTGCATCTTCTGCTTCATCGATCAGCTCCCCCGTGGGATGCGGGATACCCTGTATTTCAAGGACGACGACTCCCGTCTGTCCTTTCTGATGGGTAACTATATTACCCTGACCAACATGACCGACAAGGACATCGACCGCATCGTCCGTATGCACATGAGTCCCATCAATATTTCGGTGCATACCACCAATCCCGAGCTGCGCTGCAGGATGCTCCATAACCGCTTTGCAGGAGATTCGCTCCGTCATTTGCGAAGACTTGCCGAGGCGGGGATCGCAGTCAACGCACAGATCGTCCTCTGCAAGGGCGTCAACGACGGTGCGGAACTGGAACGGTCGCTGACCGATCTGGCCGCGCTGGGCAAGTCCATTCAAAGCGTTGCCGTCGTGCCAGCGGGATTGACCAAGCATCGAGACGGACTCTTCCCACTCGCCCCCTTCACCAAGGAGGAAGCGACGGAAGTAATCGAGGTCATCAACCGCCACGGTGAAGCGTCGCTGGAGGCGCGGGGCTGTCGACTGTTCTACGCCGCCGACGAGTTTTACCTGCAGGCAGAGCTTCCCCTTCCCTCTCCCGACTACTACGAGGGCTATCCCCAGCTGGACAACGGCGTGGGTATGCTCACCTGCATGGCTGAGGAGTTTGCCGATGGGATGGAGTACCTCTCTGAGGATTACGACACATCGGTGGAACGAAGCTTTTCCATCGCCACCGGTCGGGCGGCGTATGAATTTATCTCTGACATAACGAACACACTCTGTGAGGCTTGTCCCGGATTGTCGGGACGGGTCTATCAGATCGAGAACCGCTTCTTCGGCCCCGAGATCACGGTGGCAGGCCTTATCTGCGGCTGTGACCTGTACGATCAGCTAAAGGACAAGCCTCTGGGTCAGCGGCTCTATATCTCTTCCACCATGCTGCGGGACGGCGGCGACCTTTTCCTGGACGACCTTTCCCTCGCGGAACTGTCCGAGAAGCTGGGAGTTCCCATCATCCCGGTGGAGCCCGACGGAGACGCGTTTATCCGCGCGCTCCTGTGTGACTGAAAACTGTGAAAGGACGGTAAAAAGCTATGGCAAAACCCATTGTTGCCATCGTGGGACGCCCCAACGTGGGCAAGTCCACCCTTTTCAATAAACTCTCCGGTCAGCGGATCGCCATCGTGGAGGATACTCCCGGCGTGACCCGCGACCGCATCTACTACGAGATCGAATGGCAGAACCGCACCTGTATGCTCATCGATACCGGCGGTATCGAGCCCCATAACGACGACGTGATCCTGAAGCATATGCGGATGCAGGCGGAGATCGCCATCGACACCGCCGACGTGATCATCTTCATGTGCGACGTGCGGACGGGGCTGACCGCCGACGACCGCGACATCGCAACCATGCTGATCCGCTCAGGCA
>CAZFJJ010000292.1:0-1931 GCA_964519075.1 uncultured Lachnospiraceae bacterium | reverse complement strand
TCGGCGGTCAGCGTTTCGGTGAGATGGAGGTTTGGGCTCTGGAGGCGTACGGCGCAGCCTACACCCTGCAGGAGATCCTGACCATCAAGTCTGACGACGTAACCGGCCGTGTCAAGTGCTACGAGGCCATCGTTAAGGGCGAAAACATCCCCACTCCCGGCGTACCCGCAGCTTTCAAGGTTCTGGTGAAGGAGCTTCAGTCTCTTGCACTGAACGTAAAGGTTCTGAACAAGGACGGCGACGAAATCGACCTGTCCACGCTGGACGATGAAGACGACGTGAATGCTCCCACCTTCACCGAAGAGGAGATCGGCGCTAACGTAGTCACCAAGGAAATGGGCGAAGGCTACTTCGAAGAGACCTTCACCGGACGTTCCGACAGCGGAGACGGTGTGGATGAGTACGGCGAAGACGAGCTGTTTAATGAAATGATGGAAGACGTTGACGACGTCGATTCCGATGACGAGTTTTAATTGAAAGGAGATGCAGAATAATGGAAGAACGCGTATTTGATTCAATTGAAATTGGTCTTGCATCCCCCGAAAAGATCCGTAGCTGGTCCTTCGGTGAGGTCAAAAAGCCCGAAACCATCAACTATCGTACCCTCAAGGCTGAGCGGGACGGTCTGTTCTGCGAGCGCATCTTTGGCCCGACGAAGGACTGGGAGTGTGCTTGCGGCAAATATAAGAGAGTTCGCTATAAGGGCAAGGTCTGCGAGAAGTGCGGCGTGGAGATCACCACCAAGAAGGTGCGCCGTGAGCGCATGGGTCACATCGAGCTGGCTTGTCCCGTCTCTCACATCTGGTACTTCCGTGCCATCCCCTCCCGTATGGGAACGCTTTTGGACATCTCTCCCAGAATGCTGGAAAAGGTGCTGTACTATGCAGAGTACATTGTCATCGATCCGGGTGACACTCCTCTGTCCAAGTATCAGCTGCTGTCCGAGACCGAATACAGAAAATACAAGGAAACCTACGAGGACGACTTCAGAGTCGGCATGGGTGCAGGTGCCATCAAGGAGCTGCTGGCCGAGCTGAACGTCACCGAGCTTTCCGAAAAGCTGAAGGCAGACCTTCTGACCGCAACCGGTCAGAAGAAGGCACGGCTGATCAAGCGACTGGAGGTCGTTGAAGCCTTCCGCAAGAGCGGCAACAAGCCCGAGTGGATGGTTCTGGACGTACTTCCCGTCATCCCCCCCGATATCCGTTCCATGGTACAGCTGGACGGCGGACGCTTTGCTTCCTCCGACCTGAACGATCTGTACCGCCGCGTCATCAACCGTAACAACCGTCTGAAGAGACTGATGGAGCTGCGCTCTCCCGAGATCATTATCCGCAACGAGCGGAGAATGCTGCAGGAGGCTGTGGACGCGCTGATCGACAACGGTCGCCGCGGCAAGCCCATCACCGGCCCCTCCAACCGTCCCTTCAAGTCTCTGTCCGAAATGCTCCGCGGTAAGCAGGGTCGTTTCCGTCAGAACCTGCTGGGTAAGCGTGTTGACTATTCCGGCCGTTCTGTTATCGTTGTCGGCCCCGAACTGAAGATCTATCAGTGCGGTCTGCCCAAGGAAATGGCTCTGGAGCTGTTCAAGCCCTTCGTTATGAAGAAGCTGGTGGAAGACGGTCTGGCCAACAACATCAAGTCCGCCAAGAAGATGGTGGAGCGTTCCCGCACCGAGGTTTGGGATGCGCTGGATGGCATCATTAAGAACCATCCTGTCATGCTGAACCGTGCACCTACTCTGCACCGTCTGGGTATCCAGGCCTTTGAGCCCATCCTGGTGGAAGGCCGCGCCATCAAGCTGCATCCCCTGGTTTGTACCGCTTTTAACGCCGACTTCGACGGCGACCAGATGGCCGTTCACGTGCCTCTGTCCGCCGAGGCTCAGGCCGAGGCCAGACTGCTGATGCTGTCTGCCAACAACCTGCTGA
>CAZFJJ010000291.1:0-1931 GCA_964519075.1 uncultured Lachnospiraceae bacterium | reverse complement strand
CGTAGCCGTTGGAGTCCTTGAAGGGCTCGGAGAAATGCTTTGCCACCAGCAGGGCGAAATTGGTGTTTTCGGTCTGCTTGGCGGGATCCTCGTAGCTGTGGCCGTTGACCGTGATGATGCCGTTGGTGTTTTCGTTCACCACCGCGCCGCGGGGATTCATGCAGAAGGTGCGCACCCGGTCGCCGTAGCCCTTGGTGCAGTAGACGATTTTACTTTCGTACAGCTCGTCGGTGATGTGGGCGAACACGTCTGCGGGAAGCTCCACCCGCACGCCGATGTCCACGCGGTTGGATTTGGTGGGGATCTTCAGCTCCTTGCAGATCCGCTCCATCCACTTGCTGCCGCTGCGCCCCACCGAGACGATGCACTGCTTGCAGGTATAGTGGCCGTCCCGGCAGACGATTTGGTAGCCGCCTTCCGCGATCGCCACCGATTCTACGGGGGTATCGAAGTAGAAATCTACTTTGTCCTGCAGATAGGCGTACAGATTCTCCAGCACCACGTAGTTGATGTCAGTACCCAGATGGCGCACCGATGCGTCCAAAAGGTGCAGATCGTGACGGATGCACTCTTTTTTGAACTTCGTACCCGCTGTGGAGTAAAGCTTCGTTCCCTCGCCGCCGTAACGCAGATTGATCTCGTCCACGTAGTGCATCAGATCCAGCGCACGCTTTTTGCCTACGACCTCGTGGAGCGTACCGCCGAAATCGTTGGTGATGTTGTATTTGCCGTCGGAAAAGGCACCCGCGCCGCCGAAACCGCTCATAATGGAACAGGATTTGCAGCTGATGCAAGACTTAACGGTCTCGCCGTCGATGGGGCAATGCCGCTTGTGCAGGGCGTGACCCGCCTCGAAGACGGCAACCTTTAGATCGGGCGACAGCAGAGTCAGCTCGTAAGCGGAGAAAATACCGCCGGGACCTGCGCCGACGATAATAACGTCGTAGTTCATGAGAAAACCTCCCAAAAAATAACAGTAGGCTATGGCAATAACATAGTCAACTGTTTACGGTAGTTGGTAGAAACGCTCAACCATATTATGAGCTTATAAGATATTCTCTTTTATCTACACGAATTATAGCACAGAACGGGTGATTTGTCAAGTCTTTCTGCAAACGGCGGTAATGGCGGATAGCCGTCCCCTTCGAGGTGCTGTCTGTCGGTTTGAACGTGAGAAGAAAGGATAATAGACTGAATAATCATCGTGTGAAATGCGGTTTTCCATTGTCAGTTTTGTAGGGGTAAGCATATCATGGTAATACATACTTCCAAGGAGGTGAATAGATTGAGTAGACGAAATTATTATAATAATGACAACAGCCAAGGGAATGATAGGAAAGAGAACCGTCAGCAGGATTGCAACGCTAACGAATGCAATTGTGACTGCGGTGGTTCAAATGATTCCTGTAGAGACGAATGTCCCCGTGACTTCTGTTGTCCGCCCGGCCCGCCCGGCCCGCCCGGCCCACAAGGACCACAAGGACCGATTGGACCAAGAGGATTCCCGGGGGCGCAGGGACCTGTAGGGCCGCAAGGCCCCACGGGTGAAACCGGTGCCGCAGGTCCCCAAGGTCCCCAAGGCCCGGCCGGACCGAGAGGCTTTATCGGAGCACAAGGACCTATCGGCCCGGCAGGTCCCCAAGGTCCCGCAGGCGAAACCGGCCCGGCAGGTCCCCAAGGTCCCGCAGGCGAAACCGGTCCGGCAGGTCCCCAAGGTCCCGCAGGCGAAACCGGTCCGGCAGGTCCCCAAGGCCCCGCAGGCGAAACCGGTCCCGCAGGCGAAACCGGTCCGGCAGGTCCCCAAGGCCCCGCAGGCGAAACCGGTCCCGCAGGCGAAACCGGTCCGGCAGGTCCCCAAGGCCCCGCAGGCGAAACCGGTCCCGCAGGCGAAACCGGTCCGGCAGGTCCCCAAGGCCCCGCAGGCGAAACCG
>CAZFJJ010000290.1:0-1940 GCA_964519075.1 uncultured Lachnospiraceae bacterium | reverse complement strand
TCGCTCTTTCGAACGCGTCTTCTGCTTTTGGCGGGACTTTTTTTACAGCACCTTTTTCGTTGTACGCAGGCTGGGTCTATCGCCTATGTAAGCGCGGCGAATGGGACGGTGCTTGTAAACGATGTGGAAATATCGATGCATTTTTCGGTCAAATCGAAAAAAATGCTTGCAAAAGCACGCCTTCTGTGGTATAATACCCGTATTCGATCACATAAAGGAAGTGTCACCTTTGCTTACACTTGACAAAGTTTATCACGCCGCCTCGGTTTTGAAGGACGTGGTGCGGCATACCGAGCTGATCCCCTCCTCCATGGTGGGCGGCTGCAAGCTCTATCTCAAACCCGAAAATCTCCAGCACACCGGCTCCTTCAAGGTGCGCGGTGCGGCTTATAAGATCTCCCAGCTCTCCGACGAGGAGAAGGCAAGAGGCGTCATCGCCTGCTCGGCGGGCAACCACGCCCAGGGCGTTGCTCTTGCCGCTACCAAATACGGTATCAAGTCGCTGATCTGTCTGCCCGAGGGCGCACCCCTGATGAAGGTGGAGGCTACCAAGGGCTACGGCGCAGACATCTGCATGGTGCCCGGCGTGTACGACGACGCCTACAAGAAGGCGTTGGAGCTGCGCGATGAACACAACTACACCTTCGTTCATCCTTTCGACGATGAAAACGTCATTGCGGGACAGGCGACCGTCGGTCTGGAGATCCTGGACGAGCTTGCCGATGCCGACGTGATCGTTGCGGCTATCGGCGGCGGCGGGCTTTGCTCGGGCATCGCCTTTGCGGCCAAGTCGGTCAGACCCGGGATCAAGGTCTACGGCGTGCAGGCAGAGGGTGCCGCCAGCATGGCACGGTCGGTGGAGCAGGGCGAGATCGTTCGTCTCCCCTCGGTGAAGACCATCGCCGACGGTATCGCCGTCAAAGAGCCGGGCGAGAACACCTTCAAATATTGCTCCGATCTGCTGGACGGTGTGGTCACCGTCAGCGAGGACGAGATCTCTTCTGCGATCCTGACTCTGATCGAGAAGCACAAAATGATCGCCGAGGGTGCGGGTGCCGCTCCCGTGGCGGCGGTGCTG
The DNA here is from genome assembly GCA_964519075.1 of uncultured Lachnospiraceae bacterium. Classification (GTDB taxonomy): domain Bacteria; phylum Bacillota; class Clostridia; order Oscillospirales; family CAG-272; genus CAKSQF01. The sequence continues at coordinate 862 of CAZFJJ010000290.1, read as the reverse complement.
TTCGGCAAGATCCCCGAGGCGCTGGACGGCAAGAAGGTGGTCTGCGTGGTCTCGGGCGGTAACATCGACGTAAACATCCTCTCCCGCGTCATCAAGCGGGGTATGGTGATGTCGGGACGCACCTGCAACATCTGCGTGGAGCTGCCCGACAAGCCCGGTCAGCTGGCCGAGGTGTCCAAGATCATCTCCGACCGGGGCGGCAACGTGGTCTGGGTGCATCACGAGCGCACCAGCGAAATGATGGACGTGAACGGCTGCTTCCTCCATCTGCGGCTGGAGACCCGAAATTTCGCCCACATCAAGGAAATTATGGAAGCGCTGGCCGAGGCAGGCTTCCAGCCCAGCGAAAACAATTATTAACGGCGCTGCCGCACATCTGCGGTTGACCAATGAAAAGGAGATAACGAAAATGGAAAAAGTATACACGAAAAACGCCCCCGAGGCCATCGGCCCCTACTCCCAGGCAATGAAGGTAGGCTCGCTGCTCTTCACCTCCGGACAGATCCCGATCAACCCCGCCACCGGTGCTATCGAGGCCACCACCATTGAGGCGCAGACCGAGCAGGTCTGCAAGAACCTGTGCGCCGTTTTGGAAGCGGCAGGCACTTCCGTGGAAAAAGTGGTCAAGACCACCTGCTTTTTGGCGGATATGGGCGATTTTGCCGCCTTTAACGGCGTTTACGCTACTTACTTCGTAGGCAAGCCCGCCCGCTCCTGCGTGGCAGTCAAGACCCTGCCCAAGAACGTACTGGTAGAGGTCGAGGTCATCGCCGAGCTGTAATGTGGGGGCCACCCCACACCCCGCCGGGGGCTGAGTCATTAACTTAGTCCGAAAAAAAAGAAAAAGCGGATGCTTTTTACC
>CAZFJJ010000289.1:0-1948 GCA_964519075.1 uncultured Lachnospiraceae bacterium | reverse complement strand
CCTGCGTTGATATTATCGTCTATGGCATCATAGAACACCGCATCCTCACCGTTGAACAGCGCAGCAAGCTCGGGGGCGATATGAGCGCCCACCCGAGCGTAGGCGTGATATTCCTTACAATCGGGCTCCACCAGCACCACGATCAGCAGATGATCCTCAATCGCTTCCGACTCGGCAAAGATTGCGGCGTACTGCTCCTCGGCGTATTCGGAAAGCACCTCCTCGTCGTAGATGGCACCCTTGCCGATCAGTACACTCAGCACGTCGCCGGTGGTCTCGATGCCCACCACCATGATGTAAGACGCAAGCAGCGTGATGAAGGCAAGGCATACCGCCAGTCCTACCAACGCTTTGCTCGGATCCCGATTGTACCGTCCGTACGTCGGCCCGTATCTGTTCCGATAACGCCTGTAATATGCCATCGGTGTCCTCCTTGAAAAAAATACTCGAATTGCTTCTATTATACACCGTTCCCGCAGAAAAATCAATAGAAAACCGCCATTTCACGCAAAAGCCGCCCCCTCATCCGATGGACGGGGGCGGCGAATTCGCACGCGGGCACGGCAATCAATTATACTGTGAGTCGTCGTAGCCGTTATACTGCGTATATTGCGTGTTCTGTTGTCTGCCGTTGGGATCGTTGCCGCCGTTCTTACGGGCGCGAACTGCCTTGACGATCAGCACGATGGCGAAGATCACGATCACCGCGGCGATGATCAGCGTAATGATCACGCTGGTGGGAATAGTCTTGCCAAAGACGTCCTCCATCTCGTCCACTACGATGACGGCGGAAATGCCCGTCTCCTCGGTGAACGCCTTCAACGCGGTATTGACGGTATCTTCGGTAAGCTGCAGCTCAGACAGATTGGTCAGATGAGATTCAACTCTGCCGTGCTCCTCTTTACAGGTAAAGGAGGACGAAAGCCCCAGCGAACCGATCTTCGCACTCAGCGTTTCCATGACCTGTGCCAGATTGGAATCCAGCGAATATTTGTAATTCTCGGGCACCGCAGCCGCAACGGCGTTCCCCAGCGCGGTTCCTTCCGCACCGAACAGATGATTGATCCCGGTTGCAACGTGATCGCCCACCCAGCCGATATAGCAATAGTCGTAATTATTCTCCGCCGTCAGGAAAACGATGAGAATATTATCCTCCGTCGCTCCGGAAGCGCCGAACTCTGCATAGTACTGCTCGTTGGCGTAGTCCTGGAAGACTTCCTCGTCATACGGCACGATGCCGCCGTCACTGAGAATCGTAAAAGAACTCATCAGCGAAGAGATCACCAGCGCGATTGCCATAATGACCAACAGGAGGGGCAGCATCAGCATGCCCAGCAGTCCGCCCAGACAGCCGCCTCCACCGTAATAGTAGGGTCTGCGCCACCCCCAGCCCCAGCCGCCGAACATCGGTCCGCGAGGGCCTCTGAAGCCGCCGCCGGGTCTGCCGCCGAAGCCGCCGCCGCGACCTCCGCCCATACCGCCGCGGCCTCCGCCGCCAAAGCTTCCTCCGCGACCGCCTCCGCCGCCGCGCGATCCTCCTCCGGGTCCTGCCATAATCAATTCCTCCTTTGAGCGTAACGCTTAGTTTGCTTTGATAGTATTATACACCATTTTTGCCAATAATGCAAGATATTTTTTTAAATTGCGCAAATTTCAAAAAAAGAACTCCCGTGGGAGACACTTCATAAAGAAGTTGTCTCCCACGGGTTTTATCATGACAAAACAAATGACACTTTGCACGGGAATTGTGAAAGTGTCATAGTGGGTTACATACTTTGACTTGCCGAAAATAAGCAGACTCTTTTTTCGGAGGGTAAAGTTATATTGCAAACTATCGTTTGCAGTGATATTTTTGCTTAACAGCAAAAGTGATATTGAAACCGAACGGTTTCAGTGATATTATATTCGCCCTTAAACTGTCCGAAGGACAATATCACTATGCGAAGCA
>CAZFJJ010000288.1:0-1953 GCA_964519075.1 uncultured Lachnospiraceae bacterium | reverse complement strand
GGGAATTCGAGGGCATAGCCCCGATTCCCCCGCTTTTGTCCCCGATCGACCGTCATCGGTCAATCGGCTCAATCTATCGAAAGGCAAGGTAATCCTATGGCACTGGTACCAACCGTAATCGAACAGACCGGTCACGGCGAGCGGGCGTACGACATTTACTCCCGACTGCTGAACGACCGCATCATCTTCCTCTCCGACGAGATCAACGACGTGACGGCTTCCCTGACCGTTGCACAGCTCCTCTTCCTGGAGGCACAGGACCCCGACCGTGACATTTCGCTCTACATCAACTCTCCCGGCGGCTCCATCTCCGCAGGGCTTGCCATCTACGACACCATGAACTATATCAAGTGCGACGTGTCCACCATTTGCATCGGCATGGCCGCCAGCATGGGCGCGTTCCTGCTGTCCGCAGGTGCAAAGGGCAAGCGTCTGGCGCTCCCCAACGCCGAGATCATGATCCATCAGCCTCTGGTGGGAGGTATGCAGGGGCAGGCGTCTGACATCAAGATCCACGCCGACCATCTGCTGCGCACCCGGGAGAAGATGAACACCATCCTGGCCGCCAACACCGGCAAGACCGTGGACGAGATCGCCCGCGACACCGAGCGCGACAACTTTATGTCGGCATCCGAGGCCTGCGCTTACGGGCTCATCGACCGCGTCATCGAAAAGCGCAGCTGATCTGAAACACCACCTCACGCCGCAGAGCAGAACTGCCCTGCGGCTTTACGACTACTGACCAAACAAGGAGGTTTGCAATGGCTGACAACCGGCAAACGAATGATAAGCTCCGCCGCTGTTCCTTCTGCGGCCGCACTGAGCGGCAGGTGGATTTTCTGATCCCCTCCCCTACCGGTGCCTGCATTTGTGATCAGTGCATCGAGATCTGCGCAGATATCATCGACGAGGAGACCGCCGTCGTTCACGAGAGCGATCTCTCGATGGATACCCTTCCCCGTCCCGCACAGATCAAGGCACAGCTGGACGAATACGTGATCGGACAGGACGCAGCGAAGAAAGTGCTGTCCGTCGCGGTATACAATCACTATAAGCGGATCCTGTCCAAGGGTCTGGATAAGAAGAAAAAACGAGGACGCCCCAAAAAGCAGCCTGATGCTGCAGCCGAGCACGTGGAGATCCAGAAGTCCAACGTGCTTCTCCTGGGTCCCACCGGCGTGGGTAAGACGTTCCTGGCGCAGAATCTGGCGCGGGCACTGAACGTTCCCTTCGCCATCGCTGACGCCACCACCCTCACCGAGGCAGGCTACGTAGGCGACGACGTGGAAAACATCCTGGTTCGTCTCCTGCAGGCGGCAGACTATGACGTTCCGCTGGCCGAGCGCGGCATCATCTATATCGACGAGATCGACAAGATCGCCCGCAAAAGTGAGAACCGCTCCATTACCCGCGACGTTTCGGGCGAGGGCGTACAGCAGGCTCTGCTGAAGATTCTGGAGGGTACCGTTGCCAGCGTTCCCCCCCAGGGCGGCAGAAAGCACCCCGGCATGGAGAATATTCAGATCAACACCGAAAACATCCTCTTCATCTGCGGCGGTGCGTTTGAAGGACTGGAAAAGACCATCGCGGGGCGCGTCTCCGAGAAGGCTTCCATGGGCTTTGGCGGTCATCTGGTGAAGAAGGAGAGCGAGGAGCAGGACGATCTGCTGGCGAAGGTCACCCCTCACGACATCGTGAAGTTCGGTTTGATCCCCGAGCTGGTAGGCCGACTGCCCATGATCGTCAGCCTCGACAGTCTCAACGCCGAGCTGCTCACCAAGATTCTCACCCAGCCCAAGAATGCGCTGACCAAGCAGTATCAGGCTCTGCTTCTGATGGACGGCGTATCGCTCAAATTTGAGGACAGCGCACTCCGTAAGATCGCCGAGCTGGCCATCTCCCGCAAGACGGGCGCCCGCGGTCTGCGTGCGATTCTGGAAGAGATTATGCTGG
>CAZFJJ010000287.1:0-1954 GCA_964519075.1 uncultured Lachnospiraceae bacterium | reverse complement strand
GCGTGATACAGATCGTTGAGCCAGTCCAGCCGCTTGTCGGGGACTGCAACCACGCCTACGTTAGGCTCAATGGTGCAGAAAGGATAGTTCGCAGACTCAGCGCCTGCGTTGGTGATTGCGTTAAACAGTGTGCTCTTCCCCACGTTGGGAAGGCCTACGATACCCAGTTTCATGGATAGAACCTCGTTTCCATTCATTCTTTTAATGGATTCATTATACTATATCTCCTCCGAAATTGCAATATCTTTTCTAAATTTCCCTAAAAGTTTCCCATATGTCACATTTTGTTCACATCTCGTTCATGCTAACGACATACTTTATCTGTATAATTCAATTGTGAACATTGACACGAAATTAACTATGTTAACAATTTAACAGAGTTGTATAAACAATATATTCCGGGAGGATTTATTATGGCTACCAAATTATTGATCGTTGACGACGAGCCCAATATCTGCGAATCGCTGCGCCTGTATCTGGAAAACGAGGGATACGAGGTAAAGATCGCAAACGACGGCGTTGAAGGTATCAGTTATTTCAAGATGTACGAGCCCGACATCGTGCTGCTGGATATTATGATGCCCCGCAAGGACGGCTGGCAGGTCTGCCGCGAGATCCGCGAGGTCTCTTCCCGTCCCATCATCATGCTGACTGCCAAGGGCGAAATCTTCGACAAGGTTCTCGGTCTGGAGCTGGGTGCAGACGACTTTATCGTCAAGCCCTTCGATATGAAGGAGCTGTCTGCCCGTATCAAGGCAGTACTCCGCCGCTACAGCAGCCACGACAGCGCAGGCGACGACGAGGTAGTAAAATTTGACAACATTGAGGTCAGCCGTCAGAAGTACGAGCTGAAGCTTAGCGGCAAGAGTGTGGACATTCCCCCCAAGGAGCTGGAGCTGCTCTACTTCCTTGCCTCCAACTACAACCGCGTATTCACCCGTGATCAGCTGCTGGACAAGGTCTGGGGCTTCGATTATCTGGGTGACTCCCGCACTGTGGACGTGCACGTAAAGCGTCTGCGCGAAAAGCTGGAGGGCGTATCGGACAAGTGGGTGCTGAAGACCGTTTGGGGTGTAGGCTACAAGTTTGAGCTGCTGCAGTAATTCCCTGCCGCAAAAATAAAGGAACCGCCAACAGCGGTTCCTTTATTTTTGCTCAATGTTGAGAGCGATCCGTGTCGTCATGAGACAGTCCCTCCTCTGTCTTAGTACGAAACAGCTCGTCAATGGTCACGCCGTACAGATCGGCGATCTCGGGCAGGAGCGCGATGTCCGGCAGATTTCGTCCGGTCTCCCATTTGGACACTGCCTGCACCGTGAGCGAGAGTGATCTTGCGACATCGCCTTGCGTCAGCCCTTTCCGACAGCGCAATACGCGAAGCCGCGTGGAAAAATGATATTTCAAGCAATACTCCTTTCGAGGGATGCAACGCGTTGCCACGCTACATCCCTCGCTCCGGTCTTTCGACCTAAGGTGGGTATTACTCGCCTGTCGGGGCGAGCAACACTGTTTTCAAAAACATTCGATCGCCTCCTCCATTTAAGATTTCACATCGCTGTGATGGTATTATTATAACAGATATTTCTGTAAAATCAATAACGCAACGGTTGATTTTTTCGATTTTTTGATGATTTTTCGAACCAAATTGCTAAAAAAGACTGAAGGATTGCTCCTTCAGTCTTTTTGAATGAAATTATTCCTCGTCCTCAGACACGTTTTCCTGCTCGGATACGTCCTCTGCAAGCTGCTCAACGTCATCAGCGAATTCGTCCTCGTCCTCATCCTCGTCAATGGGCTCGGGCTGCTTCTCAGGGAGCAGAATGCGATGTGCTTCCAGCTCAGCCAAGGGATCAGCGCCCACGCGCTCGACTTCGATATTGCGGTAGCGCTCCATACCGGTACCGGCAGGGATCAGCTTACCGATCAGCACGTTCTCCTTCAGACCCACCAGGTG
>CAZFJJ010000286.1:0-1960 GCA_964519075.1 uncultured Lachnospiraceae bacterium | reverse complement strand
CCGCTACTGGATGCACAACGGCTTCATCAACGTGGACAACCAGAAGATGTCCAAGTCGCTGAACAACTTCTTCACCGTCCGTGACGTGGCAAAGCTCTACGGCTATATGCCCATCCGCTACTTCCTGGTGTCCAGCCACTACAGAAAGCCCATCAATTACAGTGCCGACATCATTGAGGCGGCGCAGAATTCGGTGGATCGCATCCAGAACTGCTACGACAATCTGGCGTTCTATCTGAAGAACGCCGCCTCCGGCGAGCCTTTGTCTGCCGATCGCAAGGCGGCGTTTGAGAGCTACAAAGCTCAGTTCATCGAGAAGATGGACGACGATTTCAATACCGCTGACGCCGTTTCTGCCCTCTTCGAGATGGTGCGCGAGCTGAACTCCCTCCTTGCAACGAATCCCTCCAAGGAAGCGGCTGAAGAAGCGGGTGCATATTTCACCGAGATCGCTAAGCTGATGGGACTTATCGGTGAGTCCGCTACCGACAAGGCCTTTGCCGAAGAGGTAGAAGCCCTCATCGCAGAGCGTGCCGCCGCCAAGAAGGCGAAGGATTTTGCCCGCGCCGACACGATCCGCGGACAGCTGGCCGATATGGGCGTCACTCTGCAGGACACTGCTCAGGGCACCAAGTGGAAGATGAACTGATTTTGAAAAGATGAACGATCTGTACACGATTTTGCACACACACGCCATCCGCTATCCCGAGATGGAGCCTGCCGATGCGGTAAAACTCCTCTACCAAAGCGAATTTGGCGGAGGGCATTTGATTACCGATCCCGACGCCTGTCTTGCCTACTTGCGCGCCGAGTGGGAGCGCACGCCCCGCGATCCCGCCGCACCGCTTATCGAGGACATCGGCGGTGGGATGGTGCGGGTGATGCTGGCGGCCATTGCCGAAGTGGTGGAAGTGGAGGCGCTGGGGGATGATTTCATCCGCTCTGCCGCTTGCGTACATGGGACGATGGAGGGATTTTTGGAAAAACTCTCGCTTTTGCGAAGAGTGGCGGCGGAAGGAGTCTTTTCCTTTTCGCTTGCAGAGCTGGACGGGTATCTCGCCGCCTACAAAGCCGCAGGCTGTCCCGCCGTCTCTCACAGCGACACCTATCGCCGCCTCTACCGCCCCGCCTATCGGGTGCTTCGGTTGGAGGATTATAGCGGCGGGCACTCCTAAAATAATAACCGCTCCGAGGTTCGCCTCGGAGCGGTTTGATTAATCGGGAGTCTCAGGATCGCGCTCGCCATAGTTTGCATTCGTCCACGTGACCGTTTCGAGCGTTTCGTTTTCGGCATGGCCGGAATCCTCCACCTCGTATACCAGACGGTAGCCGGTGAGATTGTCTTCCAGATAATCCAGGAATGCTCTTGCCCGCTCGCTGCCTACGTAGACTGCCTTGCCCGCCTTCAGCGCACTGAAGGTGATATAGCCGTCCGAGGTGATGCAGAGGATAGAATCGTATTGGAGTAGCTCGTGTTCGATGCTGATGCGCAGCCAGTCGCCGCTCTCGCCGTCGTAGTCCACCGTCTCGCCGTGGGAGAGGAGTTCGTTCCATAGAATGTCGGCGGTCATGCCTTCGAAGGCGATCGTTACTTCCTCGCCGCGACCGTTCTTCGTCGTGTGGAAAATGTTCGCCGACGTGGTGAGATGCTCGGCAAATCCTGCTTTTTCTATGAGTTCCTCCAGCGAATCGGCGTATTGTGCGGTGCGGTAGAGGAATGCGCCCTCGACGCCCTCCATGGTTAGTACCGCGCCGTATGCGGGATCAATCCCGTGGTAAGCGGAAAGCGTGGCAGAGAGAGTAGTGCTTTTTTTGTGATCCGCAACGCCGTGAACGGTCACCTCTGTCTCAAAGAGCGGGTCGCCGATCTCTTCGGCGGTGACGCTGACGAAGGAGTTACTGTCTTGGGAGAGATAATAGGTTTCTCCGTTCCATTCAACTGAAGGAAATTCCAGCTGAA
>CAZFJJ010000285.1:0-1966 GCA_964519075.1 uncultured Lachnospiraceae bacterium | reverse complement strand
CTGCGGCGCGCTTTTCTGCGGTTACCGCTGCCGCTACCGAGATGGCAAGCGTAAGCGCGAGCAGAATATAGAATACGTACGGCAGGACGGAGCGGTTGAAGTATCCTGCCTCATTGTCGAATGCGTATCCGAACGCGAAGGCGCACGTGACCGCGCATATCAGCGCCAGGATCGGCGCGGACAGCTTGAGGATTTTGTGTAATTTATTTTTTGACATATTGTTTGTCCTTTTAAAGCATAGTACTTAATATATATTATAGGGTATAATTGTGAACAAAAATAAAACAAAATAAAAAATATTAAGAAAAAATCCCCAAAAATTTTGCATTTTTAAGAAAAATGGGCAAAATGCCCCCGAAGGCGCGGGTGCAAGGTTCTGAAAACAGGCTCGATCAGTGCGGAAATTGGCGATTTTTTATGCAATATACACAAAAACACGGTACAAAAAACGGCGAAATTTCTACGAAAGCGAGCTCAACTTCGTATTGACAAAACAGGAAAAATAGTGTATAATTGTAGAGCTTGATATGCGTTGAAGCGAGAGGTTGCTTCTGTCGGGACGCTGACGGAAGGTAATTTTCGCAGAGTATGTCCGTATGAATCGGGCGAAACAGAAACGATGCCGCAAGGGGTAACGGATTCTCAAGTTGTGAGTCCGGATTTTGTGCGAGGAGTTGCCGCACGAAGTTCGGTTTTATGATGGGAGAAAAAGAAACACACGGAGCGGTGTACAGCATCTGAGCCAAACCTATTCTTAATAAGGAGGCACAAGTAATGGCAGCAGTAAAGGAGAAACTGAGAATCAGACTGAAGAGCTACGACTCCACTCTGATCGATCAGGCAGCAGAAAAGATCGTTGAAGCAGCTAAGCGTAACGGCGCAACCGTTTCCGGTCCTATTCCGCTTCCTACCGAGAGAGAGATTGTAACCATCCTGCGCGCAGTTCACAAGTATAAGGACGCCCGCGAACAGTTCGAGCTCAGAACCCACAAGAGACTGATCGATGTGATCAAGCCCTCTCAGAAGACCGTTGAGGCACTCACCTCTCTGGAGCTTCCCGCAGGCGTTGAGATCGAGATCAAGCTCTGAGAAAACTCTGAGAGTTTTATGTCAAGTCGGCAGACACTAAACGCCGACCAATAACTAAAACAAGGAGAAAAACAAAATGATCAAAGGAATTATCGGTAAGAAAATCGGTATGACCCAGATCTTCGATGAGAAGGGTAACGTAATTCCCGTAACCATCATCGAAGCAGGTCCCTGCACCGTAACGCAGGTGAAGACCGTCGATACTGACGGCTACGATGCAGTTCAGCTCGGCTTTGTGACCGTTGCTGACAAGAAGGTAAACAAGCCCATGAAGGGCAAGTTCGCAAAAGCAGGCGTTGCTCCCGTGAAGCATCTGAAGGAGTTCCGCTTTGATGACGTATCCGGTTATAAAGTGGGCGATACCGTCACCGCTGAGACTTTCGCAGCAGGTGAAAAGGTCGACGTTACCGGCATCACCAAGGGCCATGGCTACTCCGGCACCGTAAAGCGCTGGAACACTGCGATCCTGCGTATGACTCACGGCGGTGGTCCCGTTCACCGTCAGCCCGGTTCTATGGGTGCGAACTCTACCCCTTCCAGAATCTTCAAGAACAAGAAGATGGCAGGTCAGTACGGTAACGAGCAGGTGACTGTGCAGAATCTGTACGTTGCGAAGATCGACACCGAGAAGAATCTTATCGCAGTCAAGGGCGCAATTCCCGGCGCTCGCGGCGGTATCGTGTTCATCCGCAACACGGTAAAGTCTAAGTAAGGAGGAAAGAACGATGCCGAATTTGAAAGTTGTTGATATGAACGGCGCAGAGGTTGGCTCCATTGAGCTGGCTGACAGCGTATACGGCGTAGAGCCCAACGCAGCAGTGCTGCACGCATCGGTTCGCGCTTATCTTCTGAACCAGAGACAGGGTACGCAGTCCAC
>CAZFJJ010000284.1:0-1971 GCA_964519075.1 uncultured Lachnospiraceae bacterium | reverse complement strand
ATGTCCAAGAGCAACCGCAAGAAGTCGGTGGCCACCATCCTCCTCGGCTTTGCAGTGCTGATGGCAGGTATGGATACTATGAGCGAGGCGATGGAATTCCTCGGCGAACAGCAGTGGTTTGCAGATCTGCTCGTTACCTTCTCTAATCCTATCGTAGGTATTTTGGTTGGTACCGTCCTGACTGCCATCATTCAGTCCTCCTCCGCATCGGTCGGTATTCTGCAGGCACTGTCTATCTCTGTTGCCATCCCCTACGGTGCTGCGATCCCGATCATCATGGGTCAGAACATCGGCACCTGTATCACTGCCCTGATCTCCGCGCTGGGTGCGACGAAGAAGGACGCTACCCGCGTTGCAGTAGTACACGTTGCCATCAAGGTCATCGGTACCGTGGTATGGTCACTGGTGTTCTACGGCTTGCATATGGTAATCGGCTTTGAGTTTATGAACCAGAGCGTGACTCCCGTTACCATCGCGATCGTGCACACTATCTTCAATATTCTGAACACCATCATGCTGCTTCCTTTCACCAAGCAGCTGGAGAAGCTGGGTCGTTTCCTCATCAAGGACAAGAAGATTGCCGAACAGACGGAAGAGGTCTTCCTGGACGAGCGACTCCTCAACACGCCCTCCATTGCAGTGTCCGAGTGCAATGCGAAGACGCTTGAGATGAACGCTGTCGCTTGCTCCACTCTGCGGGAGGCTATGGCACTGCTTTCCGATTACACTCCTGAGCGCTGCGAAAGAGTGCTGGCGGGCGAGGATCAGCTGGACAAATACGAGGACAAGCTGGGCTCCTTCCTGATCAAGATCTCCGCGAAAGAGCTTTCCGACGAGGACAGCCGTCAGGTATCAAGAATGCTCCACACCATCGGCAACTTCGAGCGTCTGGGCGACCACGCCGTCAACCTGCTGAAGGTGGCGCAGGAGATGCACGAGAAGCAGATCTCCTTCTCCGACGAGGCCAACCGCGAGATCGCGGTAGCTCAGCGCGCGCTGAACGAGATCCTTGTCCGTACCGAGGATGCCTACGATCAGAACAGCATCGTGCTTGCCGCTAAGGTAGAACCGTTGGAGCAGGTCATCGACCATCTGATCGCCGATATCAAGAACCGTCACATCGCCCGACTGAAGAACGGCTACTGCACCATCGAGCTGGGATTTGTGCTCTCCGATCTTCTGACCAACTACGAGCGTATCTCCGACCACTGCTCCAACATCGCCGTCGCGGTGATCGAATCCGAGCAGGGCAGCTTTGACACCCACGAATATCTCTCCAGTATCAAGCACGGCGACGCCGACTTTTCCGACGAGTACAACCGCTGCATCGCCGCATATCGGCTGTAATCACGATAATAACGCAAAAAAGAGAGGCAGAAGCCTCTCTTTTTTGCGTGTGGTGGGTTAGACCCTGACGGATTAGTTGCAGCCACAGCCGCAGCCGTTGTTGTTGTAGTTGCCGCAGCTGTTGCAGCCGCAGCCGTTGTTGTTATAGGTGCCGTAGCTGTCGTTTCCGCAGAAGAAGAACAGCAGGATCAGGGCGATGATGATCAGCCATACGGTGGAATTTTCGAACAGATTGCAGAAGCAGCTCATATTTAAATCTCCTTGGATTTTAGCAGTGAGAGGATTTCTCCTCTCCTTTACCAGTATAGCGGGATCGCCCCGAAATGTTCCACTCTAAAGCCAAAAACTCCTCGGCGTAAGGGACACCTGCGATAGAGCAGGTAGTCCCTTTGGGCGGCTTTTAATCAATCAAATTACGGTGTAACCATTGCGGTTATGCCGTTTTTTGTTTATTCTGTTGTTTGTTTTGGATATTCTTTTGGAATGATGCTTCCATTTCCTCTGCGGAAGCAAGTCTTATGATACCAACACCGTGATAGTAAATATCAATCTGCTGATACCTCACGCCGTTTTCTCGGTAAGGCTTGTGTACCTCAATTTTGGAAATAAACTCGTGTACGAGTT
>CAZFJJ010000283.1:0-1972 GCA_964519075.1 uncultured Lachnospiraceae bacterium | reverse complement strand
TCAAAAAGGGTTCCAAGAAAAGGAGAATACCTATGAACATCTGGCACGACATTAATCCCAAACGCATCCAACCGGCTGACTTTTACGCGGTGATCGAGATCCCTGCAGGCAGCCGCAACAAATATGAGCTGGACAAAGAGACCGGTCTGATCAAGCTGGATCGCGTGCTCTATACTGCCACCCACTATCCGGCCAACTACGGCTTCATTCCCCGTACCTACGCAGACGACGGCGACCCGTTGGACGTTCTCGTCCTTTGCTCCGAGCCCATCCATCCGCTGACGCTGGTGCACGTCTACCCCATCGGCGTCATCAAGATGATGGACAACGGCAAGCTGGACGAGAAGATCATTGCCATCCCCTTCTCCGATCCCACCTACAACGGCTATCGAAGCATTTTTGCGCTCCCCCGTCACGTCTACGAGGAGATGCGCCACTTTTTCACGGTCTACAAGCATCTGGAGCACAAGGAGACCGTGGTGGACGAAGTGGGCGACGAAAAAGCTGCTATCGAGATCATTGATGCCGCAATCAAGCAATATACGCGGGATTTCGGCGGCACGAACCCATAAAAACGGAGGAAGAACCGATGAAAACAAAGTATCAAAACCCCATTCTGATCGGCTACGCCGACCCCGACGTGTATTTGGAGAACGGCGTGTACTATCTCTACGCCACCTCCTATCGCTACGACGTCTGGAGCTCCACCGATCTGGTACATTGGGAGAAGAAGCCCAACACCGCCATCACTGCGCCCGTGTGGGGAATGGACGATTGGCATTGGGCACCCGACGTGAAGCGACTGCCCGACGGTCGTCTCCTGATGGCGGCGTCGGTGCACGAGCATCTGGGGCTACTCACCGCCGCCTCTCCCGAAGGTCCCTTCGTCCCCGAGGAGAGCTTCCTCTTCGACCACTCCATCGACGGGCACATCTTCATCGACGACGACGGCACTATCTACCTTTACTACGTCAGCTGGCGCAAGGATCACCGCTACGGACTGTACGGCTGCATCCTCGATCCCGCCACCCTTAAGCCCGTGGAGGGAAGCGAGCGTCCCATCATCTATCCCGAAGCGCCCTACGAATGTCAGCAGGCTCCGGTTGCCGAGGCACCCTATATGCTGAAATTTGACGGCAAATACGTCCTCACCTACTCGGGCAGCCATTACGAAAGCCCCTTCTACTGCGTAGCGGCACTGAAATCCGATCACCCGCTGGAGGGCTTCGTTCGCGATGAGACCAATCCGATCCTCGTGGGCAATACTACCGAGATCAGCGGCTGCGGGCATCACTGCATCACCACCTCCCCCTCGGGCGAGCTGGCGTTGATCTATCACACCCACCACGCCCCCGGTACGATCCACCCCCGCGATCTTGCTATCGATCCCCTCTATTGGGACGGTCGGCACCTGATTTGCCCGGGGCCGAGAAAAGAAGGAGAAATCTGATTTTTGGGGGCTTTTGAAAAAGCCCCCAAACCCCCGAAAATTTTGAAAAGGCGGCAAATCCTTGCCGCCTGAAAATATAATGGATTTCACCGATCCTGCAAGAATTGGCAGGGCTTGGTCTGTCGATACACTATCAATTGAGAAAGTCGCAGACCAAGGAAGTTTTTTGGGGGGGAGAGCCCGAGAATCATGCTTTCTTCCCCCACTCGGAATAGCGACGGACTTTTTCGTCACGATCAAATCCCGCCTTTCGGCGGGATTTGATCCTATTAGAACCTGCCGCAACTTACCGAATGCCGTACTTCTCGATGATATAGTCCATATCCTTGTCCCCTCTGCCCGAGAGGTTGATGAGCACCGAGCCGTGGGACATCTCCTTGGCCAGCTTGATGCCGTAGGCAACGGCGTGTGCGCTCTCGATGGCGGGGATGATACCCTCCATTCGGGACAGCTCGAAGAAGGCGTCGATAGTGTCGTCGTCGCCGATGACGTCGTACTTGACTCTGCCCAGCTCGTGCAGGA
>CAZFJJ010000282.1:0-1983 GCA_964519075.1 uncultured Lachnospiraceae bacterium | reverse complement strand
GCCAACGAAGCAGTCGAGCCGGAGGAGCGTATCTCGGACGAAGGGATCGAGGAGATCGTTTCCCATATCGAAACCAAAAAGCGTAAGCGTTTTCTGGTAGAGGATATTCAGGACATCGTTGAGGAAAAGCTGATGGAGGCAGAGAAGTATGCGCTTGCCAAGGCCTACATCATCTATCGCTATAACCGCGCGCTGGTGCGGAAAGCTAATACTACCGACGAGTCCATCCTCAGCCTGCTCCGCAATACCAACAAAGAGCTGGCAGAGGAGAACAGCAACAAAAACACCGTCATCGCTGCCACCCAGCGTGACTACATCGCAGGCGAGGTCAGCCGCGATCTTACCCGCCGTATGCTCCTGCCCGAGCATATCTCCAAGGCTCACGACGAGGGTCTGCTCCACTTCCACGACGCCGATTATTTCGTACAGCCCATCTTCAACTGCTGTCTGATCAATATCGGCGATATGCTTGAGAATGGCACCGTGATGAACGGCAAGCTGATCGAGTCGCCCAAGTCCTTCCAGGTAGCCTGCACCATCGTGACCCAGATCATCGCCTGCGTTGCCTCTAACCAGTACGGCGGACAGTCGGTGGACATCAGCCATCTGGGTAAGTATCTGCGCAGATCCTACGAAAAGTTCAAGGGCAGCCTGATCGCCAAGCACGGGGATTCGCTCACCCCCGACCGGATCGAACAGATCGTCACCGATCGTCTGAGAGACGAGCTAAGAAGCGGCGTACAGACCATCCAGTATCAGATCAACACCCTCATGACCACCAACGGGCAGTCGCCCTTCGTGACCCTCTTCCTGAATCTCCGCTCTGCCGACGACGAGTACGTGAAGGAAAACGCCATGATCATCGAGGAGGTTCTGCGCCAGCGCATCGAGGGCATCAAGAACGAGAAGGGCGTTTACGTCACCCCCGCATTCCCCAAGCTGGTCTACGTTCTGGACGAGTACAACTGCCTCAAGGGCGGCGCGTACGACTATCTGACCAAGATGGCGGTCAAGTGCTCCGCAAAGAGAATGTATCCCGACTACATCTCCGCCAAGAAGATGCGCGAGCATTACGAGGGCAACGTCTTCTCGCCCATGGGCTGCCGCTCCTTCCTCTCGCCCTGGAAGGACGAGAACGGCAACTACAAGTTCGAGGGACGCTTCAATCAGGGCGTCGTCTCCATCAACCTACCCCAGATCGGCATCGTCGCCAAGGGCGATATGGACACCTTCTGGAAGGAATTTGACGCGCGCCTGCAGGTCTGCAAGGAAGCGCTGATGTGCCGTCACAACGCGCTGATGGGCGTCAAATCCGACGTCTCTCCCGTGCATTGGCAGTACGGTGCTATCGGCAGACTGGAGAAGGGCGAGACGATCGACAAATACCTCTACGGCGGTTATTCCAGCATTTCGCTGGGCTACATCGGTCTGTACGAGGTGACCAAGCTGATGACCGGCGTTTCCCACACCCAGCCCGAGGGCGAGGAATTTGCGGTGAAGGTGATGAAGCATCTGCGGGACACCACCGACCGTTGGAAGAAGGAAACCAACATCGGCTTCGCGCTCTACGGCACTCCTGCGGAATCTCTCTGCTACCGCTTTGCCCGTATCGACAAGGAGCGCTTCGGCACCATCGAGGACGTGACCGACAAGGGCTATTACACCAACTCCTATCATGTGGATGTGCGCGAGGACATTGATGCCTTCTCGAAATTCACCTTCGAGAGCCAGTTCCAGAAGATCTCTACCGGCGGCTGCATCTCTTACGTCGAGGTGCCCAATATGCGCCACAATCTGGAGGCACTGGAGGACGTGGTTCGCTTCATCTACGACAACATCCAGTATGCGGAATTCAATACCAAGTCCGACTACTGCCACGAATGCGGCTACGACGGAGAGATCCGGATCAACGACGACAACGAGTGGGAATGCCCCTGCTGTCATAACAAAGACCAGCGGAAGATGAACGTCACCCGTCGTACC
>CAZFJJ010000281.1:0-2007 GCA_964519075.1 uncultured Lachnospiraceae bacterium | reverse complement strand
ATACATGGGTGCAAGCGCGCGCTCCGCCTCGGCGACAAGTGTAAGCAGTTTATCTGAAAATTGCATTATTATATATCCTTTCTTTTTCTTAGGGGAATTTCTCGAAAGAAGTTCCCCTATAACCCCTCAAGAACTTTCACTGATCCGACGAGTACTCGTCGGCAAATTGATTCAATTGTCCCTGCACCGCAAGGATTTGCGGTGTTTTATAGAAGTTTTTGGGGATCCAAGACCCTTTTTTCCAAAATGGTCTTGGCGGGTTTGGACAACGCCCAAATCAATTCAATTCATTTACCTTAGCCTTGAAGAATTTACCTCGTTCTTCGAAGTTTTTGAAGCTGTCGAAGCTGGCGCTGGCGGGGCTGAGGAGGACGATGTCGCCGTCCTTGGCAATAGCGCGGGCTTTGGCGACGGCGTCGGCCAGGTCTACGCAGTCGATGAGGACGGGGTGATCGGGCGCATAGGCGGGACTTGCCAGCACTGCCGCCTTGATCTGGGGAGCGGTGGCACCTACCAGAAGCACGGCTTTGGCGCGCTCACAGAGAGGGGTGCCGAGGGGCTCGTAGGGGATGTGCTTATCGTAGCCGCCGCAGATGACGATCACCTTCTCGGGGAAGTTAGAGAGTGCCGCCATGGTGCGAGTGGGGCTGGAGTCGATGGAGCTATTGTAGTAGCGCACGCCGTCGAGACGGCGCACCAGCTCGCAGCGATGCTCCACGCCGCCGAAGGTGCGGGCGACCTTTTCGATGGAGGCGGGTGCCACCAGTCCCTTCAACGCGGCAGTGGCCGAGAGATAGTTCTCCAGATTGTGCCGCCCGGGGAGCAGGATAGCGGTGCGCTCCATGATCCGCCGGCCGTCCAGGCAGACGAAGCCGTCCTCCACGTATGCGGCAGAGGGCACGTCAGGCTTGCAGGCGGTGGAGACAAAGGTCACGTCACCTGCAACGCGATCAGCAAGGGAGTGGGTGATCTCGTTATCCCGGTTAAGCACGGCGCGAGTGCCGTCTTTCTGGTAACGGAGGATATTGGCTTTGGCTTCGATGTATTCCTCCATGCCCGTATGCCAATTGAGGTGGTTGGGCGTGATGTTGGTGATCACCGCTACCTCGGGGGAGCGGGTCATCACCTGCAGCTGGAAGGAGGACAGCTCGGCAACGGCGTAGTCGTCGGGGGTCATCTCGTAGATGCGAGGCAGGAGCGGCGCACCGATATTGCCACCGAGGAAGACGCGCTTGCCGTCGGCTTCGAGGATTTTGGATATGAGGGTGGTGGTCGTAGTCTTGCCGTCGCTGCCGGTGATGGCGACGGTGTGGCAGGGGCAGTATTCGAAGAAGAGCTGCATCTCGGAGGTCAGCTCTGCGCCATTGTTCACAGCGGCGAGGATGCCGGGAACGTCCGGGCGGATGCCGGGGGATTTGAAGATCACGTCGGCGGCAATCTCGTCGAAGGCGTCGGGGCCGAGGGTCAGAGAAACACCCTTCTCTTCCAGCTTGGCAGGCAGATCGCCCAGCGCGTCGCGGGTCTTCTGATCGTAAGCCGAAACGATGGCATCCAGATCCAAAAGGAAATCAATGAGGGGAGTATTGGAAACGCCCACGCCCAGAACGGCGCAATGCTTACCGCCAAGGCGGGCTTTCAAGGTGTCGTGAAGCGAAAGATTCATAGTTGATCCTTTCTAAAAATAATTCTGCATAAATCCAAGTCTGCGGGCATACAATAGTAGCGCGGACAAGAAGTCCCGCAGGGCATACTGCTACGCTTCTTATTATAATATGTTTTACGCAAATTGGCAACACTTTTCGGTGATTTTTTCAAAAAAATCACTCCGTTTTCGAAGCATCGGACAGGCGAAAAAAAGCTCGAAAATTTTTTTGATTTTTTTCAAAAAAGGTGTTGACAAATGACAATTCATCTGCTATAATAGCAAACGTCAGCAAAACCTGACACCAAATATTGGGGAATTGTGTAACGGCAGCACGACAGACTCTGACTCTGTTTGTTGGGGTT
>CAZFJJ010000280.1:0-2044 GCA_964519075.1 uncultured Lachnospiraceae bacterium | reverse complement strand
GCCAAGTCTGTAGCGGACTTCCACCGCTAAGTTGTAACACGTGCCGAGCGCACAATGAAAAAGCCATTGCAAAAGATGAAATATCACTTTTACAATGGCTTTTTCGGTTTATCGTAGATATGATGGCTTCCTCCGTTGCAGCGTTTGCATTAGACTCTTACACAGCCCTATATCACACCTTACTGGATGAAAGTCCCGTACTGTGTGACGCCTTCCAACCGATCCTTGGGGATGCGGATCGCAACGATCCAGCCGGACATATCGGCGGTATGGTAGGAATCCAACGTGGTCTTTCGTCTGACCTCCATAGTCAGCGTGCCGTCCGCAGAAATCGACGCGTCGGTGAGGCTGTACTGGAAGGAGCCGCTGCCTGAATTGAAATAGCTGACCAGCAGGCTGGAGCCCTCAAAGAAATCTTCGCCAAATTCTTCGATTTTGGCCGCGATGAATGCGTCCTTGGCGGCAGGATCCTCGGCCGTGCGGAACTCTTCGTCGGTGGCGGCTACGAAGGCGGTCAGCTCCTCCCAGCTGTCCAGACGGATCACGGGGTGCATTTCGTCCGGCGCAGACACCGCGAAG
Organism: uncultured Lachnospiraceae bacterium; assembly: GCA_964519075.1. GTDB lineage: Bacteria > Bacillota > Clostridia > Oscillospirales > CAG-272 > CAKSQF01. Next base: position 1,465 of record CAZFJJ010000280.1, on the reverse strand, counting down.
CCTTCGATCAGCGTCTGCGTTTCCTCGCCCAAATAGCCGATCTTACCGATATAATCCTCGACGACGGTGTCGGGATAATGGTCAATGATGGATTTCAGCGTGCCGCTCATGGAAAACTTAGCTGATTCGCCGTCGTGGTGGATCGTTTCTTTGCCGATCACGTACTCGTACGTGCCGTTTGCGGTGCAAACCGTCGCCGAGCGGTCATATTGGGTGACGTCGGTACCGTCGTCCTGGAAGGAGAGCGCCGACAGATCCTCGGTCAGCTTGCGAGCGTCGATACCGGAAAAGACGTAGGAGCCTGAGTAGTCGATTCTGACCACCGATTGCATATCTTCGACCGTCAGATTGGAGTTCCCCTCGCTTTGATAGCCGCCGATCGCGTCGATCCCATCCAGCTCGGTGCGTGGCAGCTCCACCACCATCAGATTACCGCTGACCGCAGGTTCGTAACCAAGCGAGTACTCGGAGACGGCAAAGGTGATCTCGCTCCCAACCCTGGCATACATCGTCAGAGCGTATTGGATGCTTTGGGAGCTGCTCCAAAAGCATCCGACGGCAAGCACGTGATCGGTAAAATACTCGTCGTCGTACTTTGCGGCCGCGGAAGCAAAGGAGGAAGCGCCATCATAGTCCAGCGACATGATCTTCCCTGCCTCTGTGCAGAACTCGTTCAGCGCCGCAGCACTGTCGATCTTCATCACGGGAAACCAGCGGGACAGGTCGGGGGAATAGCTCTGACCGAACAGCGCGGCGATCTGCTCGGGCTCTACCGCACCGGTCAGATAGAAGCAGGCCGTGGGCAGCTTAGGCGTTTCTGCGGACGTAGCAGAGTTTTCGGGAGCGTCGGTACGGTCGGGAGTGGTGGTCTGAACGGCATCCGTTCCCGAGCAACCGCAAAAGAGGAGCAGCATCGCCAGTACCGTTGTAAACAAGGATAGTGTAGACTTTTTCATCGTAGAAATCTCCTTTCTCGGCAATCTCTGCCTTTATGTTTCAACTATTATACGTACGAATCCGGAAAAACCCTCAGTTCATCTATAAAATTATATCATATTTTTTAAAAATTTCAAGAAATAAACTGCGTTACTGCAAATGTAACGCGTTTTTTCCTGTCGGGCAAGTTTTGCACGACATTTATATAAAAGTTCTTGAAGGGTGTGGGGGAACTTCTTTTAAGAAGTTCCCCCACAGAATCTCACTTCAGAAATTCCTCGGTCAGCGTAACGCCGAAATCCTTGGCCAGCTGAATGAAGTCGTCCTTCGTAATGGTCTGCCGCTTCTTGTCCACTACCGAGTGCACCTTGATGTAGATCTCGGCGGACTTTTCGATGGTGTGCGCCAGCCCGAAGGTAGTGTCAAAATCTGCGCCCGAGCAGAAGAGTCCGTGATGCGCCCAGACGGCGGCGTCGTAGATCTTCATCTTCTCGGCGGTGACCACGGCGATCTCACGGCCGCCGGGAAC
>CAZFJJ010000279.1:0-2050 GCA_964519075.1 uncultured Lachnospiraceae bacterium | reverse complement strand
CAGATAAGGTGTTTTCTCTTTCTTCCAATGATACGTTATGCGTTTATAAAGACGGCGCAGTTAAGCAAGTGTATGACGCCTACGAGGACGGGGAGATGTCCGAGGAAAATGCTTTGCTGGTTCTGGAGCAATACGACAAATTGATGAACAGATTATTAAACTGGTCTGATGCCGTTAGACCAATTGAGTAAGGAGTGATTGGCACGATGAAAAAGGTAATGAGTTATTTATTGGCAGTAATCGCTATAGTAAATTTATTGTTATTAGATATCTCCTCACAAAATATCAATGCAGAAAGCGAAACATTGCTTGAAGAAAAAATTTACAGCAATGCGACTTTGGATGATGAATTTGCGGATAATCGAGTGATGGTTGTAATGAGTAACCAAGCCAGTCTGCAATTCAATCAATACGATGCAGATGATTTTGACGAGATTAATTGTAAAAGTGCGTTCAACTTATCTACCGCTACGGAAACAAAATTGAAAACAGCAAGTATCGAGGCTGTTTCTCAAAATATAAATGCACGTAGTATCAATGAAAAAGTCAATACGTACAATCAAGTTTTGTGCTTAGAGCTTGAAAACGCCGGAAAAGAGAACGTACTGCAAGCGATTCAGGAACTTCAAAAAAGAGACGATGTGATTTATGCCGGCCCGGATTATATAATAAAGCTTTGTTCTACGACTCCAAATGATTTATCCAATTCCCAACAAGAGGTTGCAGAAATAATCCAATTGCCGCAGGCGTGGGACATTACAACCGGTTCGTCTCTAGTTTCTGTCGGAGTAATAGATTCCGGAATACAAGGAACACATCCGGATCTGGCAGAAAACATTAATATAGATTTGAGCAGAGATTTTGTGACAGATTCAGAAGAGCCTATTGCAGTTGATTCAAGTTGGCATGGAACGCATGTAGCCGGTATTATAGGTGCCTGCGGTAATAATGAAGAGGGTATTAGTGGTGTATGCTGGACTGTACAACTAATATCCCTGCGAGCATATAACGAGAACCATACTGGTTATTTCTCCGATGTAATAGAGGCAATTAATTACGCGGAAGAACAAGGAATTCAAATCTTGAATCTAAGTGCCGGAGGATATGATGAGGAGGATACTCCATTATACGAGACCATACAGAACTATTCCGGATTGTTTGTATGTGCTGCCGGGAACGACAATATAGATACTGACGATAATAATTTTTATCCGGGTAGCTATAGTCGCAGTTTGCATAATTTAATCACTGTAGGTGCAAGCGACGAAGAAGATGAACGGTGGTTTGTATTGGATGCTCCGGACTATGCATCTAACTACGGTCGATGGACAGTTGATTTGTTTGCTCCAGGGGCATCCATATATTCGACAGTTCCACCCGAGAAATATAGGTCTCGATCCGGATCTTCTATGGCAACCCCCTATGTTACTGGCGTTGCGGCACTGCTACTTTCAAAGTATCCAGATCTTACTCCATGCGAAATCAAAGACACAATATTGACTAATGTCGACGATTGCGGAGCAATATTTGATGATTTGTGCTATAGTGGCGGACGACTGAACGCATATCAGGCGTTAACTAACGTAGTGCGGCATTCTGTAACATACTCCGGCATAAATTCACAGGAGCATCGTCGTATGTGTACGGAACATAATACCTTTCAAATGCTTCAACATAATTTCAGCTACCGAAACAACAGTATCGAAGGGGGACACACCTGTACTTGTAATCAGTGCAGTTATGCTTGCTCGGAATCTCATTATTGGGTAACAGCGGGTTTGAAAATTCGGTGCAGTAAGTGCGGAGTGATCACCACACACGCTCCCGTTACTCCCTTTGCCCTCTCCCCTGAAATTCTCGCTAAAATTGAACAGATGGGCTATGTCGGCGATTTCGCCATGGACATGGGCGACGGCACGGTGCTCTGCCGAATCGGTGATCAGTATTATCTCGTTGCGGGTCAAACCGAAGACACGGCATTATCTTATCTCCAACACGAGCTGTCGGTGATCACCCCCGACCGCGAAGCCGCATAACTTCTGAGACCGAC
>CAZFJJ010000278.1:0-2071 GCA_964519075.1 uncultured Lachnospiraceae bacterium | reverse complement strand
TCCAGCGCGAGGTCTCCGACGGCGTCATCGCTCCCGGCTATGAGCCCGAGGCGCTGGAGATCCTCAAATCCAAGCGTAAGGGCGCTTACAATATCGTTGAGATCGATCCGAGCTACACGCCCGCTCCCATCGAGACCAAGGACGTGTTCGGTATCACCTTCGAGCAGGGCAGAAACGAGTTCAAGATCGGCAATCACCTGCTGGAAGAAGTAGTGACCGCCAATAAGGGAATGACCGACGAGGCTAAGCGCGACCTGATCGTTGCGCTGATCACCCTCAAATACACCCAGTCCAACTCCGTTTGTTACGCTATGAACGGTCAGGCGATCGGCGTGGGCGCGGGTCAGCAGAGCCGTATCCACTGCACCAGACTTGCAGGCACTAAGGCGGACACCTGGCTGCTCCGTCAGCATCCCAAGACCCTGGAACTGCCCTTTATCCCCACCATGGGGCGACCCGAGCGGGACAACGTCATCGACGGCTACATCAACGGAAACGAAGAGGACGTTTGCGCCGAGGGGAACTGGCAGAAATACTTCACCACCCGTCCCGAGCCTCTGACCGCCGAGGACAAGCGTGCATGGCTGGACGGCTTCCGCAGCGTTTCACTGGCTTCCGACGCCTTCTTCCCTTTTGCCGACAATATTCAGCGTGCCTTTGCTTCGGGCGTGAAGTATATCGCGCAGCCCGGCGGATCCATCCGGGACGATCTGGTCATCGCCAAGTGCGACAAGAACGACATGGTCATGGCCTTCACCGGTATGCGCCTCTTCCATCATTAATCAGACTTGATTGGGACTTCACACTTCCTTGGCTACCGGCGCTCAAAAAAGTCCCATAAACTACCAAATAGCCCCGCAAATGCTTGTGGCGCAGGGGTGTTATATAGAACAATTCATAACGCACATAGTTTTCTCCAATATAAGGGGATATGTTTCTTTTACCTATAATAAACGATCAGAGCACGCCACAGCCAAGGAGTTGGGTGGAGTCTGAGGTGGGAAGAAACATCGGCGTTTGAGATGGTTCTTCCCGCCTCAGATTGCAATTCCTCCTTCGTCGGAATTGCTTCCTAAGATAACAATCCCTTTTGGGATAAGCAACGGAATTATTTGTTCAATCATTAAAAGTTTTTGAAGATTCCAAAGAAACTTTTTTCAAAAAGTTTCTTTGGCAGGGTGTGGGACAGCGTCCCACAAGGAGATAAAAATCATGAAGCTTATGGTAGTAGGCGGTGGCGGTAGAGAACACGCCATCATCAAGAAACTGAAAGAAAATCCCGCGGTGGAGGAGATCTTCGCCCTCCCCGGCAACGGCGGCATCGCGGCAGACGCAACCTGCGTTGCCATCGGTGCTAAGGATATTGATAAAATCGTGGAATTTGCCGTGGCGAACGCCATCGATTACGCCGTAGTAGCGCCGGACGATCCGCTGGTGCTGGGCTGTGTGGATGCGCTCAGTGCCGTGGGCATCCCCTGCTTCGGCCCCGAGGCAAAGGCGGCTATTATCGAAGGAAGTAAGGTCTTTTCTAAGGATCTGATGAAGAAATACGACATTCCTACCGCTACTTACGAGGTCTTTACTGATCTCGAAGCGGCGCTTTCCTATTTGGAGAGCGCGCCCATTCCCACCGTGGTCAAGGCCGATGGTCTTGCGCTGGGCAAGGGCGTTATCATCGCTATGACCCGCGACGAGGCGAGAGATGCCGTCCGCTCCATGATGGCCGATAAGGTGTTCGGCGAGTCGGGCAGCCGCGTGGTCATCGAGGAATTTCTCACCGGTCCCGAGGTGTCGGTGCTCTCCTTCACCGACGGCAAGACCGTGGTGCCTATGGTCTCGTCCATGGATCACAAGCGCGCCCGCGATAACGACGAAGGTCTCAATACCGGCGGCATGGGTACCATCGCCCCGAACCCCTACTATACCGACGCAGTTGCGGCGGAGTGCATGGAGAAGATCTTCCTGCCTACCGTGGCCGCCATGAACGCCGAAGGACGCACCTTCAAGGGCTGCCTCTACTTCGGTCTGATGATTACCCCGAACGGACCTAAGGTCATCGAGTACAACTGCC
>CAZFJJ010000277.1:0-2111 GCA_964519075.1 uncultured Lachnospiraceae bacterium | reverse complement strand
ATTTCAAGGAATATTAATCCAATTTCAGTATAGCAGTAAACGGCTTATTTGTCAATAGCCTTGTGCAATTTTCTATGAATTGCACAATCGAACATCTTCTTGTTTGTGCAGTATAACAAAACAAGGATTCATTAGAACAGCGGCGCAAACAGCCGCAGAATAGCGTAATACAGCCCTCGGATCATGCCGAAGCGATGCCGCTGCGCTTTGGCAGGTGTGCATTTTTCCTGTGTCTCCAAAAAATCCCGCTTGACGTCGGCGACCACGCTGCTTTGGTAGAAGTATGCTCCGCATTCAAAGTGCAGATACAGCGAGCGGTAGTCCAGATTGATGGTTCCCACCGTTGCCACCTCGTCGTCGCAGACGAAGGTCTTGGCATGAAGAAAGCCGGGCGTGTATTCGAAGATCTTTACGCCGCCTGCAGTCAGTCGCCCGTAATGGGAGCGGGTCAGCGCGTGCACCGACTTTTTGTCGGGAATCCCGGGGGTGATCAGTCTTACGTCTACTCCGCGCTTGGCCGCCATCGTCAGGGCTTCTGCCAGGCCGTCGTCAATGACCAGGTATGGAGTGAAAACGTAAACGTAGTGCTTGGCGTTGCTGATGATTCCCAGATACACGTTCTCGCCCAAAGGCTCCCCGTCCAGCGGACTGTCGCCGTAGGGTTGGATGAAGCCGTCGCTTTGGGGAGGAAGCTCGCCTCTAAAATCGGGACGGAAGCGGTCAAACTCTTCGTCGGTGGGGCGCAGACCGTTCCACATAGAAAGAAAGAGCAAGGTCAGATTCCAGACGGCCTCCCCCCGCAGGATCACGGCGTTGTCCTTCCAATGACCATAGCGGCTCTTTTCGTTGATATATTCGTCTGCCAGATTGATGCCGCCCGTCAGACCCACGTTGCCGTCCACGACCATGATCTTGCGGTGGTCGCGGTTGTTCATTACGATCGAAAGCACGGGGATGAACGGATTGAATCGAATGCAGCGGATCCCTTTTTTCTCCAATTGCTTTGCATAGTCGTAGGGAAGCGTCGTTAGAGAGCCTACGTCATCGTAGATCACCCGCACGTCAACACCTTCGGACGCTTTCTTTTCCAGAATGTCCAATATGGTGTTCCACATCCTACCCTCTGAAATAATGAAAAACTCGATGAAGATGAATTTTCGCGCTTTTTCCAATTCTTCCAGCATAACGGGAAACACCTCGTCACCGGTTGCATAGTAATGGGCTTCGGTGTCTTGATATACGGCAAATTTACCGGTGTTCCTGATATAGCGCATCTGACCGCCAATACGTGCGTCGTCACTCGCTACTGCTTCAATTATCGGTGTAGCGTCCGGATTGTAGGGAGCAAGCTTGGTTGCCGCCGTTTCCATCTTTTTCCGCAAACTGTAGGTAGGAGATTTGGTGCCGAAAAACAGATAGATCAGCCCTCCAAACAATGGGAACAGCAGGATGGGGACTACCCACGCCAGCTTGAAGGATGCCTTGGTATCCTTTTGCGCGATGTAAAAGACCATCAGTAGGCTGAACAGCTGCAGGATCAGGTTAGCATAGCGGATGAAGCTGCCAAGCCGTAAGACCATGACGGCGATCCAAGCTGCCTGGATCGCCAGAGCCAACACGACCAATACGATGCGGCCGAGGATGGAATTCAGATATTTCATAGAATTTCTCCGTTTCAAGGAATATATCTGTAGGATACGCTTGTTTTATAAACTTTAGATAAACTTTTTGATATTTTGCATATGAAAAGCACGATGGATCTCCATCGTGCTTTTCATATAATTAGCTGCGTACCATCATCAGCGATACGATCTGGAAGGGCTTGAAGGTGATATTCACCTTGCCGTCCGCGACGGGCAGTTCTTCCTTGATGTCTTCGAGGATGTTGCAGACGTAGACCTGCTTCACGCCCTCGGGCAGGGTGATCGTGCAATGGGTCTTGTTGCGCTCCGCCTCGTAGAGACGAACCACGAACGCGTCGTCGCGGTATGCGGCGGGCTTGACCGCTTCGCAGATGATATTGTCTGCAGACAGACCCATGAGGGGAGCGGCAGCGTCGGCGGTACCGTCCACGGTAACTGCGGGGATGTTCAGCAGATAGGACTCGCGGA
>CAZFJJ010000276.1:0-2162 GCA_964519075.1 uncultured Lachnospiraceae bacterium | reverse complement strand
ACCTCTTAAAACACCTTGGGGCACCTGCTCTATCGCAGGTGCCCCAAACGGATCGCTTTTTGCATTGAGAGCACCCGAGGCTGTTTGAACAATATTAACGATCTGTTAATTTTGAAAAAACATCGCTTCGTCTATTGAAAAGTGGAAGGTTTTGCGCTATAATAATGCTGGAATACGTTGTACACCTGCGTTTCCGAAACACAGCCAAATCTTATGAATATATAGGAGAGAAAAAATGACCAATAACAAGTATGTCCTTTCTTGGATCGAAGAAATGGCCGCTATGACCCAGCCCGACAAGATCGTCTGGATCGATGGCACCGACGCTCAGGCTGAGGCTCTGCGCGCAGAAGCTTGCTCTACCGGCGAGATCATTAAGCTCAACGAAGAGCTCCTCCCCAACTGCTACCTCCACAGAACTGCTGTCAACGACGTTGCGCGCGTTGAGGGCAGAACCTACATCTGCACTCCCACCAAGGAAGAGGCAGGCAACGTAAACAACTGGATGGATCCCACCGAAATGTACGCTAAGCTGAAGAAGCTCTACACCGGCTCCATGAAGGGTCGTACTATGTACGTCATCCCCTACTCCATGGGCGTTGTCGGCTCCGACTTCGCAAAGTACGGCATCGAGCTGACCGACTCCATCTACGTCGTTCTGAACATGCTGATCATGACCCGCGTTGGCACCAACGTGCTGGAGGCTCTGGGTGACAGCCCCGACTACATCAAGGGTCTGCACGCTCGCGCTGACATCGACGAAGAGAACCGTTATATCGTTCACTTCCCCCAGGACAACACCATCATGTCGGTTAACTCCGGCTACGGCGGAAACGTTCTGCTGGGCAAGAAGTGCTTCGCTCTGCGTATCGCTTCCTACCTGGGTCGCAAGGAAAACTGGATGGCTGAGCATATGCTGATCCTAGGCGTTGAGTATCCCAACGGCGACATCAAGTATATTACTGCTGCATTCCCCTCCGCTTGCGGCAAGACCAACCTGGCTATGCTGATTCCTCCCGAAATCTACCGCAACAAGGGCTACAAGGTTTGGTGCGTAGGTGACGACATCGCATGGCTTAGAGTCAACAAGGAAGACGGCAAGCTGTATGCAGTCAACCCCGAGAACGGCTTCTTCGGCGTTGCACCCGGCACTAACGAGAAGTCCAACCCCAACGCGCTGCACACCTGCCTGCGCGACACCATTTTCACCAACGTTGTACACGACACCAAGAACAACACCGTTTGGTGGGAAGGCCTCAACGATTCTCCTCCTCAGCCCGGCGACGCAATCGACTGGAGAGGCAATCCTTGGGACTTTAGAAACTACGACAAGAAGGATAAGCTGGGCACCTCCGGCGCACATCCCAACTCCCGCTTCACCGCTCTGGCAAAGAACTGCCCCTGCATTTCTTCCGAGTTTGACAGCCTGAAGGGCGTTCCCGTATCTGCGATCGTATTCGGCGGCAGACGTGCAAAGACCGCTCCTCTGGTATACCAGTCCTTCGGCTGGCAGCACGGCTCCTTCGTAGGCTCCATCATGGCCTCCGAGACCACTGCAGCTGCTGCAGGCGCTCTGGGCGTGGTTCGCCGCGACCCCATGGCTATGCGTCCCTTCGTTGGCTACAACATGGGCGACTACTGGAAGCACTGGCTGGAGATGGGCAAGATCATCCCCAACGCTCCTCAGATCTTCCACGTCAACTGGTTCCGTACCGATGACGAAGGCAACTTCATTTGGCCCGGATTTGGCGACAACATGAGAGTTCTGGAGTGGATCCTGGCTCGTTGCGAAGGCAAGGTTGACGCCGTTGAGACCGCGATCGGCTATGTTCCCGTTGCGGAAGACATCAACATCGAGGGTCTGGATCTGAGCCTCGACACCCTGAAGGATCTGCTGTCGGTTGACGCTGAGTCCTGGAAGGCTGACATTGCCAACATCAAGGAATTCTACAACATGGTCGGCGACCACGTTCCCGCTGAAATGTGGGAAGAGCTGGCTGCTTTGGAAGCAAGACTTGGCTAATAGATACGTTCACAAGAAAGACCGCACAAATGTGCGGTCTTTCTTGTGATTGTATCCAAGGCTCTGCCTTGGATACAATTTCTGAGGGGCTGTAAAAAAAGTCCACAAAAAATGAGACTATGAGAACAAAAAATGTTCC
>CAZFJJ010000275.1:0-2178 GCA_964519075.1 uncultured Lachnospiraceae bacterium | reverse complement strand
GTAAAATATCAGCGAATCGCACCGCGAAAGGAAGTACAGGTTAAGGTACTGTAAGTTCAAAGGTAAACCGGAAGAAAAGCTTGTTTGATTTTTTCAGAAAGCCAACGTCAAAAGACGGTATAACGGCAAGAGAGTTTGACGGGATATACGCACTGTTTGTGATAGCGCAGATATCGTAACACACATTTGGTTCGTAAGCAATATATCGCACGGATCGATTCAGCCTACCGTACCCAAACTATATGAAACACTCCGCTACCGCCGCGAGACTGCTTGCGCGGTTTGCCCTAACGCCTTCGCCGGTTCGCCTTGCGTGATCTCACGCACCCGGCGGAGTTGCTTTTGGTGTATCCAATCGGCAAAAGCATCGTGCGCTTCCTCCTTATATCCGCTTATCGAATCGTGTCGCATAATAATGATGGCACACAGCCCCCGTCTTGTCAGTCCCGCTTATATACGCGTGCCGTAAAAATTCGCTATTTTTCGCTATCCTCTTGCATTTTCTTCCAAATAGGTGTACAATAAGAGCAGTATTATTTTCGTTCGGAGGTTATACATATGAACGCTGAAAAAATTATGCAGATCATCCGCGACACTGCCTACGTCCGCACTGGCGGCAGCGACGAGGAGCTGGCCTGCGCCAATTATTTGAAAAACGTGGCCGACGAGATGGGCATTCCCGCTCATCTGGAGGAATTTCCCGTCAATATGGCAACGGTCAAGGACGCTCACCTCTACATCGACGGCGAGGAAATCGAGTGTCGTGGCTATATGGGCTCAGGCAGCGCAACGCAGGAGGCTTCCCTCTACTATCTCACCTCCACCGACCCCTATTCTCTTTCTCAGGTGAAGGGCAAGATCGTGCTGGCGGAAGGCCGCATCGGACATTGGACCTACCGCGACATCGTGGAGAACGGTGCCGTTGGCTTTATCACCTACGACGGCAACGCCAACTACGCCGACTGTGACATCGACAACCGTGAGCTGCGTCCGCAGGTTTGCGAGGGGATCGCAAAGCTCCCCGGCGTGAACATCAACGTCAAGTCCGCCATCAAGATCGTAGAATCGGGCGCAAAAACCGCCAAGATCGTACTGGAGCAGGACGAGTACGAGGGCAAGTCCCACAACGTGGTCTTCGATCTGCCCGGCGAGACCCCCGACACCATCGTGTTCACTGCTCACTACGACTCCACTTCCCTGTCTCAGGGCTCCTACGACAATATGTCGGGCTCCGTGGGACTTTTGGCTATGGCAGAGCATTTCAAGGATGCGCCCCACCGCTACTCTCTGCGCTTCGTCCTTTGCGGAAGCGAGGAGAGAGGGCTGCTGGGCTCCAAGGCATACGTTGCCGCTCACGAGGAGGAGCTTTCCAAGTTCGCGCTGAACGTCAATCTGGATATGATCGGCTCGATCATGGGCAAATTTATTGCCTGCTGCACCTGCGAGGCAGACGCGGTTTCTTACATCAAGTATATGGGATTCGAGCTGGGCTTCCCCGTTTCGGCATATCAGGACGTTTATTCCAGCGACTCCACACCCTTTGCAGACAAGGGCGTGCCTGCAATTTCCTTTGCCCGTTCCGCTCCCGGCAATACTGCTACCATCCACAACCGCTACGACACACCCGCCGTTCTCTCGGGCGAGCGAATGGTCGCGGACATCGCCTTCATTCAGGCGTTTGCCGCAAGAATGGCAAATGCGGTGTATCTGCCCATCGACAAGAAGATACCCGACAACATGAAGGAAAAGCTGGACAAGTATCTGGTGAGAAAGAGATAAGTAAAATAGGGACACCCCGACCGTTTGGTCGGGGTGTTTGGTTGGAGGATGAGCGCAATACCGAGAGGGGGAAAGGACCATCTCAAACGCCGAAGTTCCTTTCCCCCTCTCGGACTCTCCCCCTATCTCCTTGGCTATCGGCATTCTAAATTGATTCTATGCGACAGTTTGACACTCCGACCGTTTGGTCGGGGGTGGTATGTTTACGAGGAATGCACAGAATCATCCGTAGGGCGGGGCGGTAGTCAAAACCTTTATTATTTCCATTCAGTAGACGGCAAGTATTTGCCGTCTATTTTCAAAAGTTTTTGAAGGTTCTTAGGGAACTTTTTTCAAAAAGTTCCCTAAGCGTTCTCTTACAAATTTTAATTTATTTCTCTTTGATCAGAATGAAATCCT
>CAZFJJ010000274.1:0-2193 GCA_964519075.1 uncultured Lachnospiraceae bacterium | reverse complement strand
ATATTCTCGTTGCCATCAACGGTAAAGAGGTGGGCAGCGCGGCGGGCGTGGTGGAGCAGGTCGCCGAAAGCGGCGGCGGTGCGCTGACGCTGACGCTCACCCGAAAGGGCGACACCAAGGAGCTGTCACTGACCCCCGTCCGCTCGGAAAGCGAAAACGCCTGGAAGGCGGGCGTATGGGTGCGCGATCACACGGCGGGGATCGGTACGGTCACTTATTATATTCCCGAAACGGGTGGCTTCTCTGGGCTGGGACACGGGATCTGTGACGGCGACACGGGGGTTCTGATGCCCCTCTCCCGCGGAAGTGTGATGCAGGTGAAGATCAGCGGTATCTGTAAGGGGGCGAAGGGCGCGCCGGGTGAGCTGCGGGGCTATTTCAGCAGTGCGAAGATAGGCTCTCTGCTGGGCAACACCCGCAGCGGCGTATTCGGTGTGCTGACTGAAATGCCCCTATACGATGCAGACGATCTTCTGCCCATCGCCGACGCGGGAGCGATCCGCGAAGGCGCCGTGACCATCCGTTGCACGCTGGACGAGAGCGGGATCCACGAATACGACGCGAAGATCGTGAAGCTCTGCGGTGACGATCGGAACGGCAAAAACTTCGTGCTGGAGATCACCGACCCCGCGCTGCTGGAAAAGACCGGCGGCATCGTGCAGGGCATGAGCGGCTCTCCCGTGATCCAGAACGGCAAGCTGGTGGGCGCCGTCACCCACGTCCTCCTGGACAATCCGGCGAGAGGGTACGGGATCCTGATCGAGAACGTGCTTGCGAAAATGCCCGAGATGATTGGGTAAAAGCAAAACCGACTCCTAACGGAGTCGGCTTTGTGATAGTGCATAAAATAACGGTGCGGAAATTGTGCAATTCACAGAAATTTGCACAAGGCTGTTGACAAATAAGCCGTTTACTGCTATACTGAAATTGGATTAATATTCCTTGAAATCAACGGAAAGGAGGCGAGTCCCATGGGCGAGCTTGTACCTACAAACCACCCGAAAACCGTATGATTTTGAAAGGAGACAAAAACAATGAAACATCGAACCTTTATCGGGGGGCTCGTCTGTAGCGTACTGCTGATTCTTCTCTTCTATATTCCCGCATACGCAGACGAAGCGTCCCAAACCATTGAAGCAGTGTCGGAAGCGGAAATTGTAACCGCATCCACACCTGCCATCACACCCGCCGATGATTTTGTGAAGATCGGCGAGCAACAGCAATACACCTGCACGGGCACTTCAAGCACTGTCACGTGGTTCATGCGTGATACGAATATTGCCAGGTTTTCACATTAAAGAAGGAGGTTGCTATGAAAAAGGCGCGCATATTTTTTGTATATTTATTGATATTGTTAATGACGGTTTCATGTACTCAAAACACCTCAAATAATACTTTTGCCACTACAACGGATCAGGAAGATCAACAGGATTCTGTACAATTACCTACCTCAGAAGTTCCGCTTGTCACGATCGAGAGTTATGAGGATTATTGCAATTTCATTGAAAAAACCGTACTCCCGGACGATTTTATTTATTATTCGCAAATTGAGAAATTCGGAGAATTCAACATCTATATTGGTTATCCGCAAGACGGTTACAGTCACGGGCTCTATCAATTAATTGATGAAAACGGCTTTAAGATCTCCCTATACGTTGATAGTCGAAAATCGAAATGGATTACCTCGGATGACATTTCTCTAAACAGTTTCTCTTCGCCAACGACAGCAGATCTGCGGTCTGTCAGCGATAATACTGACTATATGTTGTACAATGATTTGATTTACTCTTATGTTCAGGGCAAATTGCACCGTATTGTATGGTACGCTGAAAATAATGAATTTCGTCTATGCGGCGGAAAAGAGCTGTTGGGAAATTATTCTGATGAATCCGAGACGATAACCACAATTCAAGGATTGCTTCATTCGTCCACTGTACAGTCCACATTCCGTTCGGTTTTGGAAAACGCTTCTTCAAACAAATCAACTGCAAAAAAGCAATAACATAGGAGATGTTCCGTCTACTAATGGGTTAACATACACACCCACAACTGTAGGTCATTCTTACATCGCAGGCTCCGAAACACAAATCTTACATCTTGATACAATGGGAGGAAATTGATATGAAGATCAGAATTAGGGCAATACCGTACAATAGCAAAAGAAAAGATACGACATAAACCGACATGTAAAAA
>CAZFJJ010000273.1:0-2201 GCA_964519075.1 uncultured Lachnospiraceae bacterium | reverse complement strand
TTCGTTGAAAAGAAACACCTTTTGTCTGGTAGACAAAAGGTGTTTCTTTTCTGGTGCCGGTGGCGGGGGTCGAACCCGCACGGTATCGCTACCACTGGATTTTGAGTCCAGCACGTCTGCCAATTCCATCACACCGGCGTTACTTGAGTATTATAACACAACTCGCAAAATAAATCAATAGGTTTGACGAAAAAACTTGCAAAAAAATTAAACAAAATCTCTTGACACCAATTGGAATTTGTGGTATCATTAGTAAGTCATCTACCCGTGGCTCAGCTGGATAGCGCGCAAGACTCCGACTCTTGAGGTCGCAGGTTCGAATCCTGTCGGGTAGGCCAGAAAAAACGACAGGCTTCGACCTGTCGTTTTTTCAACGAAAAAAACTTACGGGATACGTACAATACACTTCGCGTGTGAAATACGCCTTCGGCGCGTGAAAAGCCTGCGGGAGTGGGTGGATTTTTTTCACCGTGTTATTTATCTAAGCGGCTTCTCCATCCCCTGATGCTCTACGTGCTCGTCCATATACCGCTCTCCCGCGGGCGTGTAGCCAAGGCTCGCGTAAAAGGGGATTGCGCGAACCTGCGCGCCGATATGGGCGCGTTTACCGTTCCGTGCGGCGATCTGTGCTTCCGCCTCTCGAACCAGCAAGCTGCCGATGCCTTGTCCACGATAGGATTTGCTGACGGCGATGCGCCCGATCAGATAACATCCCTCTCGGGTGGTCTCGTGGTAACGGCAGGTGCCCACGGCTCTGTCGCCGTCGAAGGCCACCAAATGCACCGATACGCCGTCTGCGTCGTCAAACTCTTCCGCAAATCCCTGCTCGGCGCAGAACACTTCGATGCGGATACGGCGGGCTTCCTCGGGAAGGGAAGCGTAGGTTCTGATCTCCATACTAATCTCCTTTTGATGTATCTATTCAAAACGGCGGCACGATCCGGAAGGACCGTGCCGCTTCTTTTCGTTTATTCGGACAGCGAGGGCGACAGTGCATTCTCTTCGCGGAAGAGAAAACTGATACACCACAGGGCACACAGACCGACTACCGCGAAGATCACGCGCGCGAGGAGTGCATCCTGGCTGCCGAAGATCCAAGCGACGATGTCGAACCCGAACAGTCCGATGGATCCCCAGTTGATACCGCCGACGATCAGCAGAATCAGGGTGAGCTTGTCAAACATACGATCCCTCCTTCTTTGTCGGGACGATTGCCCGCAAAGATAGGATGATACAAACTGCAGGGCTCTATGCCTGCCAAAAGCTGTTAAGATTCAGCGGTAGCCGTGTCCGTGTCTTCGGCCGTAGCGGACTCGGAGGTGGAAGGCTCGGCAGTAGAGGGTTCTTCCTCCTCAATGACCAACTGGAGGTCGCCGTATTTGGTAACGACCTTGCCTTCCTCCAGCTTGATGGTGATCTTGCCGGGGGCGGCAGAGTCTTCTGCAGATTCGTCTTCGTTGCCGAGAAGCAGATTGCCAAGGTAGATCTCGCCGTCTTCGATTTCGATCTTTCGAACGTAGGATCCTTGATTGTAAACCGTTTCCAGCGACAGATCGCACTGGGTCATTTTCATTTCCAGCTCAGCAAAATCGGCTTTGATCAGATTGACCGTGCCCTCCTTGCCGGAGAAGATGATGTCCTGCGTAACCAGCTCACGCAAAACGGTGTTGCCGCCGCCCAGCTCGCAGGTTACGTGGTCTGCGGTGGTGTTCAGCACCGACAGCTCGGTGTCGTCACAGGTCAGATCTAACAAAGACGCGCTGATCTTATTCATTCCCACCGTGGAAGAGGTGGACGTCAGATTGATCTCGCTCTGACCGGTAATGTTGACGACCGAGACGTTGCAGTTGGTAAAGGTCAAATTGTACTGCTTGATCGCCTGATCCTCGGGAACGTAAACAATTACCGTCGGTTCGGTCTCCTCCTGATCGTCCATCATAGAAAGGAGCGTTCTCCAGACACCGGCGAAGGATACGCCGCTGCCGTCCAGGCTGAAGTAGTCCAGAATGGAGATCTGATTGGAGATCTTGATGGTCTTGTTGGTTACGTTGCCGATATAGCTGTTGGGCTTGAAGCCGATCAGCTCCACTTTGGCTTCATCTGCACCGCCACGCAGCTCGACGTTACAATCCTTTAGCTCTAACGTGATGTTGGAAATCCGCTGCTCGGAGTAGTCCAGCTCGGCAAAGCTCTGTCCGTCC
>CAZFJJ010000272.1:0-2206 GCA_964519075.1 uncultured Lachnospiraceae bacterium | reverse complement strand
CGAGATTGCCGTCCCCTACTATGGGTGTGCAAAGATGTGCAATGGATGCGCCAAAGACGTAGCGATCAACTACGCAGAAGGTGCAACGCCCTGCCTCAAGACAGCAAATGCAATGCGTCGGCGAACATGAACAGGAAGGGAGCGGTGGCCAGCACCGAGTCGAAGCGATCCATGACACCGCCGTGACCGGGGAAGATCCAGCCGTAGTCCTTGACACCGTACTTGCGCTTGATGAGAGAAGCGATCAGGTCGCCGATCATAGAGACCACGCTCACCACGGCGCCCACCAAAGCCAGGCGGAGATAGTGGGGCGTCAGGTCGGAGATCTTGCCCACGATAGCACCGAAGGCCACGAAGGTCAGCACGCAGAAAACGATGCCGCCGATAGCGCCCTCCACCGTCTTCTTGGGGGAGACGTCGGGGATCAGCTTGTGCTTACCAAAGAAAACGCCTGTAAAGTATGCGCCCGTATCGGTCACCCACGCAGAGAGGAAGATCAGCAGATAAAGATACCCGCCGTGGGGCTCGGCTCTCAGCAGCAGGATCGACGCGAAGCCGAATACGATATAGAAAATCATGCCCGCCGCCGTCAGCGCACGACTGACCTTCAGTCTGCCCTTGGAAGAGACCGACAGGGTCAGCATCAGGAAAAGGTAAACGTAGGTGAAGGTCAAGAGCAGCTGCTCAAAGTGATCGGTGCCGCCGGGGGTACGGGAAAGATGTGCCGCACCCACCATTGCCGCGGCAGTCGCCGCCAGCGAAAGCAGAACTGCGGCCAAATTCTTCTTCATACCAATGCAGGCGATCATCTCCCAAGCCGCCATCACCGCCAGCAGTCCCACTGCTATGGGAAAAACGATGGTATTGGAAAAAATCAGTACCGGAACGAAGATCAAAATAGCGACGACCGCCGTAATAATACGTGTTTTCATAAGTCACTCCCTACCGCCCGCGGGCGGTTCATTCAATCATAATCATTCTATTGCTCAGTGCCCGCCGAAATTGCGCTTGCGGGCGTAAAAATCTCGGATCGCTTCGTCGATATGCTTGGGCTTGAAATCCGGCCAAAGCACGTCGGTGAAGTACAGCTCGGCGTAGGCCGACTGCCACAGGAGGAAGTTGGAGAGCCGCCGCTCGTTTGCCGTCCGCACGATCAGATCGGGGGGCGGCGACAGCTTCGTGTAGAGGTTTGCGTCGATATCCGCCTCGGTGAGAGCAATCTTTCCCTCTGCAATGGCTGCGTTTGCGGCGTGGAGCAGCTCGTCCCTGCCGCCGTAGTTCATGGCGATGTTGAGGATCAGCGAGTTTTGCCCCGACTCCTTTTCCAGATGCTCCATCTTTTGGCGAAGTTCGTCGGGAAAGGGCGTTTTCTCCCCCAAAAAGACGATCCGCACGTCGTTTTGGGCAAGCTCCGACAGCGCTTCCTCGATATACTCGTCCAAAAGCGCCAGAATGGCGTCCACCTCTTCCTTCGGGCGGCGCCAGTTTTCGGTGGAAAAGGCGTAGACCGTCATGTGTTTCAGCCCGATGGTGGAGCAGTATTTCACCGCTTCTTTAAAGGCCTTTGCGCCTACCTTATGACCGTAGCTGCGGGGCATTCCGCGCCCCTTCGCCCATCTGCCGTTGCCGTCCATGATGAAGGCGATATGCTGCAGACGCTCGTCGCAGTAGACGGGCTTTTTCTTTCCAAACATTTCCCGATCCTCCTATGCCGCCGGGCGGCAGGGTTTTCCTCAATGCAACTAAGAGGGCAGTTGTGCTGCCCTCTTGGTGTGTTGTCAGATAGACATGATCTCGTCTTTCTTCTTGTCGGTGATACCGTCGATCTGCTTGATGTACTTATCGGTCAGATCCTGAACGGACTTGTCGGATGCCTTCTGCTCGTCCTCGGTCATCTCGCCGTTCTTCTTCATATCCTTGCTCTTGTCGTTGGCATCGCGGCGGATGTTACGGATGGCAACCTTTGCGTCGTCGCCGTACTTCTGCACCTGCTTTGCCAGCTCCTTACGGCGCTGCTCGGTGAGCTGGGGGAAGGTCAGACGGATCACGGTGCCGTCGTTCTGGGGGTTGATGCCCAGATCGGACTGCTGGATCGCCTTCTCGATCAGCTTCAGAGTGGACTTATCCCAAGGCTGGATGGTCAGGGTCTTGGCGTCGGTAGCCTTGATGCTGGCAATGTCCTTGATCTTGGTGGGAGAGCCGTAGT
>CAZFJJ010000271.1:0-2223 GCA_964519075.1 uncultured Lachnospiraceae bacterium | reverse complement strand
ACACCGTCGGTACGGTGAAGGAGATCGAGGGCGTGCGCACCTACGTTTCGGTGGACGGCGGTATGACCGACAATCCCCGATACGCGCTCTATCAGTCCCGCTACGAGGTACTGCTGGCCAATCGCGCGGCAGAAAAGAAGGATCTGATCTGCACCGTTGCGGGCAGATGCTGTGAATCGGGCGATCTGATCGGCGAGGGCATGGCACTCCAGACCCCCATGCGCGGAGATATTCTGGCGGTGCTGGTGACCGGCGCCTACAACTATTCTATGGCGTCCAATTACAACCGTGTGCCGAGACCCGCGATAGTCTTCGTCAAAGACGGCGAGGATCGGCTCGTCGTGAAGCGGGAATCCTACGAGGATCTTTCCCGCAACGATATATGATTTGCGGCTACCATATCTGTAAAGGGAGAATATTATGCTTTTATCTTTAATAATGAGCGGCGCATCGTTTCAGGATATCATGATCCAACTGATCCTGACTATCCCCATCGTGCTGATCGCTCTGACCTTTCACGAGGTTGCTCACGGCTGGGTTTCCTACAAACTGGGG
Organism: uncultured Lachnospiraceae bacterium; assembly: GCA_964519075.1. Lineage (GTDB taxonomy): Bacteria > Bacillota > Clostridia > Oscillospirales > CAG-272 > CAKSQF01. The sequence goes on along the minus strand of CAZFJJ010000271.1, from coordinate 1,668 downwards.
GATCCTACCGCGTATAATTTGGGAAGACTGACGCTCAATCCACTGAAGCATTTGGATCCGTTAGGCTCTCTTTCCATGCTGTTGTTTGGTGTGGGTTGGGCAAAGCCCGTACCGGTGAACTCCCGCTATTACAAGAAGCCCAAGATGGGCATGGCGCTGACCGCGTTGGCAGGTCCCGTGACGAATATTCTGTTGGGATTTATCGGCGTACTCCTGTCCTCGTTGGCAGGTTATCTGTTTTACGTTTCTTTTATCGATCCGTGGCTCGTCGTGATCATCATGCAGTTCTTCTACTACTTTGCAGTGATGAATATTTATCTGGCGATCTTCAATCTGATTCCCATCCCTCCGCTGGACGGTTCTCGCATCGCCTTTATCTTCCTGCCCGATCGCATCTACTTCAGTCTGATGCGCTATGAGCAGATCGTTAAGCTGATCATGCTGGCTGCGCTGTACATCGGTGTGTTTGATGCGCCTCTCAGCTTCCTATCCGATGGCCTGATGGACGGAATGTACCGACTGGTCAATCTGGTGCTGCCCTGATGGAAAACGAAGAGCTGAGCTTTCACTTGGAGGTCTTCGACGGTCCGCTGGATCTTTTGCTGTCGCTGATCTCCAAGAATAAGCTGAATATTTACGACATCCCCATCTCGCTGATCTTCACCCAGTACATGGAGTACATCGAGGCCATGCGGAAGATGGATATGGACGTGGCGGGTGAATTTTTGGAGATGGCCTCTCGTCTGATGCTGATCAAAAGCCGGATGCTTCTGCCCCGCGCTACCGACAGCAAGGAAGAGGATCCCCGTAAGCCGCTGGTGGACGCGCTGGTGGAATACCGCCGCGCCAAAGAAGCGGCAGGACTGCTCTCCCCCCGTTACAGCCGATATTCGGGGCGGTTCGTTAAGGAGCCCGACGAGGTGAGCATCGACCGCACCTTCACCGCCGATCACGAGGCGACGCTTCTGATCCGTGCATTCGAGCGGATCTTCGTCCGCCAGAAGCAGGCACAGGAGTCCCACACCGACGTGCCGCGACAAACGCTGGCGACCATCCTGACCAAAAAGATCGTGCCCGTGCCCGAAAAGGCCTTTACCATCCTGCGCTATCTGCTCCGAAAAGGAGAAACGCCCTTCGAAACGCTGCTGCTGGCTACCAACAGCGACCGCAGTCAGCTGATCACCTCGTTTCTGGCACTCTTGTCGCTGATCCGTAACGGGCGGCTCACTGCCAGAGAGGACGAGGCGGGCGAGGTCTATCTTGCCATCGCGCCGCGAATCGCCACGGTTGAGGTCGACGATTCGGCGGAAATCGAAGCATCCTAAAGGAATGACAAAATGAACGAACAGGAAAACACTCTGGGTCAAGCCCCCGAGACCACCGCGATCCTGGAAGCGGTGCTCTTTGCGGCGGGCTATCCCATCGAATACGAAAAGCTGGCCGCCGTGGCGATGGTCTCCGAGACCGAGGTCAGGGAGGCGGCATACGCCCTCCACCAAAAGTACGAGACGGAGGAGCGTGGCATTCAGGTGGTGCTCTACGACAACAGCTGTCAATTCTGCACCCGCGAGGGCTTTGAGGATTACATCCGCAATGCCCTCGGCATCCGCCAGACAGGCCGTCTGTCGGCCTCCGCGATGGAGGTGCTTGCCATCATCGCCTACAATC
>CAZFJJ010000270.1:0-2250 GCA_964519075.1 uncultured Lachnospiraceae bacterium | reverse complement strand
CTGCACCGACAGTAGACGTTTCATAGGTCTTTTCATAATCGTTTAATGGGTCAGCTCGTGAAGATCCTCGCGGATCGTAATGGAATAGTGGGATTCGATCTGATCTCTCAGCTTAGAGATCAGCAGGTAGGCGGTGACCACCCAAGTCACGCGGAGCAGCGCGTCGATGAGCCAGTAGGACGGGATGATGGCGGGAGCGGCGGTGGCGATTACCATAGAAATAGCGGTGGCAACGCCCAGCGTCAGCGAAGCGGATCGCAGTCTGCCGAAGGAGACGGCAAACTCGTCCTTGGGACGGGGATAATTTTCCAGTCCCTCGGGGACGGGAGGTGCGGGGATCGACAGGCGGGTATGCTTTTGTGCCGCTTCACGGAGCAGTCCGTAGAAGGCAAGCAGTAGGAGAATCAGGAGTACTGCTTCCACCATTGCCAGAATCACTTGCGCTCTGAGACCGTAAATGATATCGAAATCACGGAGCAGATATTCCTGCAGGATTTCCGCATAGGCAGACTGCAGTCCTTCCTCGGTGGAGCTCAGGTACTCGCCGAAGATCCGATTGCTGAAAATGATGCTGTAAATGAAACGTGGAAGGCTCAGTACGCCGTAAAGCAGGGCGTAGATACCGGTCTTCTTGGCAGAGGGCAGGTCGGCGCCGGGGAGCTTTGCCAGCTTATAGGCAGCCAAGGCGAAAAAGAAGCAGCTGATCAGATGGGGCAGATAATTGACGCCGTCAAAGATCAGCTCGACGGACAAGACCGCCGCCGCCATCAGGAGCGTCATGGCGGTGCGCAGATTGGCGGCAAGGTAAACCGACGACACGCCGGTAAAGCGATCCTTATAAAGGCGAAGCAGATGGATCTGATAGTGCTTGTCCAGCATGATCCGCTTCAGATAGCCGCGGATCTGCACGAACCATGCGATGCCGATGGATAAGCCGACGACCATCGCCAGCACGGTGAAGATCATCCGATAGTTGGCAAGCGATTGCACGCCCTCGGGGGTGACCACACCATAATCGCTGTCCGAGAGTAGAGAAAGCTCGGGCAGGACGCAAAGCACCTGCTTGGCGATCAGGAAAAAGACGGTGAACTGACGGGTCTCCTTCCATTTAGTGTACAGCGCACTTTCGGGCGAGCGGGCGGTATAGGAAAGACCGTCGAAGATGCCCATAAAGCCCCGTACCGCGAGATAGGCTTCCCCCATGCCGAAGCAGAGTGCGATGATCAGCGACCAAAGCTCGTCGGTAATGACCATCAGCGGGATGGTGAAGATCCGTCCCAGCGTGACGATCAGCAGAAGTCCAAACTGACGGTAGGCATCAGCGAAGCTTTCCGATAGTTTGGACGCCTTGGACAGACCCTTCATCAGGAAAATACAGCCGATAAAGTCAGGGATGATGTCGATAATGCTGAAATAGGGATTCAGCAGGAAGAAGCAACCGATAATCAGATATTGCAGTCCCACAAAACACCCTCCTTTCGGGAAATGACGCTTAACGAGCGTCGGGATCGTTGTTTTTCTTCATCTTACTCAGCATACGCGTCAACGGATCAGAGGCTTCCTTAGGCGTTTCGTCGGCGTAGACGATGTGCATATAGCAGGAGTAGAGAAGGAAAAGATAGTAAAAGTAAACCGCGTAGGTCATGATGGCAAAGAACCAGAGCATCAGCAGGGGCAGACTCAAGATGCCTGCCAGCAGCTGTCCCAGATAGAAGACCGAGGACAGGCAGGCGGCGATCTTGGAGCGAGTCACTACCTTGGGGAGCTCCACCTCGGTGGCCAGGTCACGGATGCCCTGACACAGATACAGGTGGAAGAAGAAGAGCAGGGGAGTGCTGACCGTTCCCCCGATCGAAATGACGTCCTGGATCAAAGACCAGTACTCAGAGATTGAGGGAACCCACAAGCCAAGCACTGCCACGCTCTGAGCAGCGAAGGTAACGCCGCCCAGAAGCATCAGCGGAAGCGTAACGAAGCGAGCCAGCACGAAGCCCTTGGAATAGGGGCGCAGCTTGCCCAGCGCCACGAAGAACAGGACGTAGCCTAAAAGGTCGGGGAGAATGTCAAAGCCCAGCCCGATGGAGGGATCGATGGCAAGCCCCCAGACCAGCATGGTGGCGTATCCGACAACTAACAGACCAAAACCCATGGCACCCTCGATTACTGTTCAGCGGAACCGGCGATTCCGTGACACTTCTTGTACTTTTTGCCGCTGCCGCAGGGACAGGGATCGTTGGGTCCCACCTTCTT
>CAZFJJ010000269.1:0-2271 GCA_964519075.1 uncultured Lachnospiraceae bacterium | reverse complement strand
AGCAGCTCAAAAAGCTCGGTCTTCTCAATGACGATGCTTTCACCTGCACCTGCTATATGGATGAGGTAGGCAACAAGCCGCAAAAGGGCGAGGTCCTCTCTTGGGCAGAGTCCTCCGCCGTTGTCTACGCCAACTCGGTGCTGGGCGCAAGATGTAACCGTAACTCGGGTATCATCGACATTATGGGCTCTATCGCAGGCTTCGTGCCCGAATTCGGTCTGCTCACCGACGAGGGCAGAAAGGCTACTTGGGTCGTAGAGATCAAGACCACCGGGAAGCCCGAAGCGCAGCTCCTCGGCTCTGCCATCGGTATGAAGGTCATGGAAGCCGTTCCCTATGTGAAGGGGCTGGACAAGTGGCTGGGGAATGAGCTGACCGACGCCGCTTGCACCTATCTGAAGGACTTTGGCGCGGCTACCGCCTCCAACGGCGCGGTGGGTCTGTATCATATCGCAGGACTTACTCCCGAGGCAGTAGAGCAGGGCGAAGCCCTGATCGCAGAGGGCGCACAGACCTACGTTATCGACGACGCAGAGCTGGAGCGTGTCTACAAGTCCTATCCCGTCATTTGGAAGAATCCCGATGCAAAGCCCAAGCTCTGCTTCATGGGATGCCCCCACATGAGTCTGGAGCAGCTCAAGTCCTGGACAGACAAGGTAGAAGCCTCTCTCAAGGAAGCCGGCAACAAGAAGGTGGTCATCCCCACCGTCTTCACCGCCTCTCCCGCAGTCCTTCGCGAGTTTGAGAAGACCGAGTACGCCGCACGGCTGAAGGCTACCGGTGTCATCACCTCCTACATCTGTCCGCTGATGTACATGAACAATCCCCTCTGCGGCAAGATGCCGGTCATCACCTCTTCCAACAAGCTTCGTACCTATACCACCTCTCGTTACTACACCGACGACGAGATCCTGATGCAGATCACCAAAGGAGGCGTAAACTGATGAAAGTATTCAAAGGACGGGTAGTAGCACCCGGTACGGTCACCGCTGAAGCCCTCGTATCGCACGGCGGACTGAACACCCTGGCTTCCTTCCAGAAGGCGCTCCAGTTCGGCGACAAAACCGCCACCTGCGGCGACCAGAACAATCCCGATCTCTACGGCAAGCAGATGCAGGGCAAGGCACTCTGTCTGCCCATGACCATCGGCTCTACCACCGGCGGTCTGGTGCTGTACTGTGCCTGCGCCATGCAACGTCAGCCTGCTTGTATGCTCTTCTCCAAGCCCATCGACTCGCTGGCGGCTGCCGGTGCGATCCTCGCCGACGTGTGGCTGCCCGACGTGACCATGCCGGTCGTGGACAGCCTCGGCGACGACTTCTTGGACTACGTCAAGGACGGCATGAGTATCACTGTCAAGGACGGCGGAGAGGTCGTAGTGGAATAAGAAACGATTCGGGGGCTTTTTGATAAAGCCCCCGAACCCCTAAAAACTTTTGAAACAGGGGGGAATGCTTGCCGTCCGGGGATTGAATATGGAAAACGAATTTCCATGCAGAAAGCCTTTACGGTTAAAGAATTATGATTATAGCGTTCCGGGTGCATATATCATAACAACGTACTACTAACGTGAAGATACCGCATCTTGTTTCTGTTTTGAAACGGTTTTGTAACAAAGAGATAGGGGATAATATTTTCCGGCGCTCCTATATGGAACACGTGATACGAGATCGCAGGGACTACTATGAGCACGTCAGGTATATCTACGAAAATCCCGTCCGTTGGCGAGAGGATCCGTTTTATTCAGAGGTGATTTTATGAACGAACAGCTCCGATCTGCCCACAAGCACTGCACCCGCAACCGCGATGCTTTGTCAAAAAGCAAAATCTGCGGTTGCTTCCACTGCCGGAGCATCTACTCCCCCGACGAGATCACCGATTGGCTGAAGGAAGGATGCGGTACCGCCCTCTGTCCCCGATGTGGGATTGATGCAGTGATCGGCGAAGGTGCAGGGCATCCTATTACGAAGGAATTTTTGCAAGAAATGCACGATTTTTGGTTTATGTCCAAAATCAATACTTAACGCAACAGCCCGACAAATAGAGTTTGCCGAAGCAAACGTCTCCGTCGGGCTGTTGCGTTATTTTGGGATAGAGGGGTGTAGGGCGGGAGAGGTGGTGCGAACACACCCAAGGATCTCCCTCCGGGAGAGCTCCCGCCATAGGCGGGTGAGAGGGGCGAACGCCTCCTACCGACTATCACCTTGGAGCAGACCGTTTGGGCGGACAGTCGAGGACGCCTGTCCCTACAAGAACTTAAATCTTAACCTT
>CAZFJJ010000268.1:0-2284 GCA_964519075.1 uncultured Lachnospiraceae bacterium | reverse complement strand
CTGCGAACGTAACGGCTACAACATCGTCGGTGCTTACATCGACCGCGCCCTTTCTGCATCCAAGGAAACCGAGAAGCGTCTGGAATTTCAGCGAATGATCCGAGACAGCGAGAAGCGTGCTTTCGAAGGGGTCGTGGTGTACAAGCTGGACCGTTTCGCTCGTTCCCGGTATGACAGTGCTAAATACAAGGCGATCCTCCGAGCTAACGGCGTGCGGGTCATCTCCGCCACCGAGGCGATCTCCGAGAACATAGAGGGCATCCTGATGGAGTCTATGTTAGAGGGACTTGCCGAATACTACTCTGCCGAGCTGGCGCAGAAGGTCACTCGCGGTATGCGGGAATCTGCCTACAAATGCCAGTTCAACGGTTCGGGGCTTGCTCTCGGTTATACCATCGACGAAAACAAGAAGTTTCAGATCGATCCTGTTGGCGCCGCCCTCGTGCGGAAGATCTACGAGTTCTACGACGCAGGGATGAAGCAAGCAGACATCCTGCGCTGGGTCAAAAGCTACAACCTCCGTACCAACCGAGGAAACGACTACACACAACAGAACATCCGTCGTATATTAAAAAATCGCCTCTATACAGGTGAATACCATTGGAAAGATATCGTAGTCCCCGGCGGCGTTCCACGAATTATCGACGATAGTCTATTTGAAAGGGTACAAGCACGTATGGCACGAAACAAAGCCATTCCCTCCGGGAGTCGAGGGAAAGTAAAATTCCTGCTCACCGGCAAGCTCTATTGCGGTCATTGCCACGGTACAATGATTGGCGATCACGGCACCGGCAAGAGCGGCAATAAGTTCTACTATTACTCTTGCCGCGCCAAGAAGACCAAGCACGAATGTGATAAAAAATCGGTCAAGCGTGACTGGCTGGAGCGAGAGGTTACAAGGCTCACTGTTGAGCACGTTCTCCAAGATAATCGTATCTCGTATATTGCCGACAGAATCGTTGCTCTCTATAACCGAGAGATCCAATCGTCTTCTGATCTGGAATACTTCACCGGCAAGCTCCGCGAGACAGAAACCGCAATCAGCAACCTCATGAAGGCAATCGAGGCGGGAATTATTACGGCGTCTACCAAGCAGCGACTCGAAGAGTTGGAAGCCGAACGAGCGGAATATGAGATTGCGATTGCTAACGAACAACTTTCCAATCCTGCTCTTACCGAGGAACACATCGCTTATTTTCTTAGCCAATTCAAAAACGGCGATTTAGACGATAAGGCATTCCAGGAACGAATCATCAATATGCTGGTGCATAAGGTGATAGTATACAGTGACAAGCTCATTATCACATATAACTTCACCGGGAACGACGATCATTCCTCAACCACCGTCGCAGAAATCGAAGCCTCCTCCGCGGATGCAATGGCTGAGTGTTCGGATGGCACAGCGGTTGCACCACCAAAAGCGAGCCAAGCGAACTTTCAGCTATGCACTTCGGCTTCATTACTAAAATACAGGACAGGGCGTGACCCTGTCCTGTGTTTTCTTCTCCTTCGTTATACCGCATCCGTTCCACGATCATCGAAAGGCCGTAGAGGAGTTTGCGTCTGCGGCATGGTGGATAAATGCTTCATTTGAATCATAAATACAGTATATCCGCCAAAATCTATCCAATCTGCGTAATGACAAGATGTGCAGAAACCGGTCGTGTTCCTCCCGCAAGCGGCGTAATGGTAAGCGCAGCCGCATTGCCTGCAGGATTCCGAACGGTCAGAATCGAGTTAATGACCGTAGTTTCTACAATAGCCATGCCTACAATTTGCGAAGCGCCAGTCGCTCTGCCTACTACGGTGTATGCCAAATCCGCTCCGTTTAAGGTCAAGATCAATTGACCAGCCTCGTCAACGCTCACCTCAAACAGTATCTGATAGGTTCCGATCTGCGCCAGATTAAATGAATCGGGTCCGGTTCTGGAAATATCAGATCCGCTATTCGGTCCATCTTGCGGAAAACTCACATCGGTTCCGGGAGCTACCGTTGCCGCATTATCGGGGGGCATTAGTGCATAAAAATCCGCATAGTTCAGCAAACCGCCTGCGGGGCCTTGGGGACCTGCCGGACCGGTTTCACCTACGGGACCTTGGAGACCTGCCGGACCGGTCTCACCTACGGGACCTTGGGGACCTGCCGGACCGGTCTCACCTGCGGGGCCTTGGGGACCTGCCGGGCCGGTTTCGCCTGCGGGGCCTTGGGGACCTGCGGGACCGGTTTCACCTGCGGGGCCTTGGGGACCTGCCGGACCGGTTTCACCTACGGGACCTTGGAGAC
>CAZFJJ010000267.1:0-2290 GCA_964519075.1 uncultured Lachnospiraceae bacterium | reverse complement strand
GGCATTATAACAGAAATTTCTTCGTTTGTCAACCCGTTTTGTCAAAATTATTTCGGTTGTGATAATTTTTAGGCAATTGTAACGAAAACAATTCAACCGTTCGGTCGGTTTTGGTAACAGAGTGATTGACGGATGAAAAAGAAAAAACGCACACCTTCGTGTGCGTTTTGCTGGTGACCCGTACGGGAATCGAACCCATGTTTTCGCCGTGAGAGGGCGACGTCTTAGCCGCTTGACCAACAGGCCTTATTCGCTTCAGCCTCATTATTATAGCAGGTTCATTTCGAAATTGCAATAGGCAAAATAACCAAATTTCAAAAATATTTTCGAAATTATACTGTCTATAATAACGAGACTTCTGCGATTCGCACAGAAATCAGTTAAAATATCCGATGGAGTCCAAATACTCCACGTATTCTTCCAGACAGAGATTCATCTCTACCATCGCCATGGCGTGGGTACGTCCAACGTAGCGGAAATGCCAGGGCTCGTAGATGATGCCGGTAATATCTTCCTTATCTGCGGGGAATCGGAGCACGAAGCCGAAATAATGCGCGTTAGCCGCCAGCCACTTCCCTGCATCGGTCGTACCGAACTCCTGGATCAGATTATAAAACCGGCTGGGCAGACTGCGCTGGATAATGTCCACCGCAAGACCGGTCTGGTGATCGCTGGTGCCCGGCGCACAGGAATAGGTCGCTACGTTGGCTTCCTTTTCAGCCTGTGTGATCTCCAGCGTATTGTTAGACGACGTCCGTCCGCACACGGGACAGGTCGAGCTCTTGCCGATCCAATCCGCCGCGCACCATTCGTCGTCACACATCCAGTGATAGGTCTTGTTGCAATTACTGCTGAATATAGAGCTTTGCTTCGCATAGCTGCGATAAGCACTGGTGATATCCAGCGTCGTGATCCCCTGTGCCTCAGCTTCCAAGAACATAGCAGTCAGTGCCTGCAGAGCCACGTCGTTAAAATACAACGACGAATAATGCGTAAATTCATAATCCTCACAGGAAGAGAATTTCGATCGGTGTGACAGGACTTCATATCCGGACTCGGCATCATTGGCGATTGGATTGGCGGCATTCACCAACAACAAATACGCATCGTCCCACAGATCGCCGGTAGGATCGATATAAGCTTCATATTTATTCATATCCACGTGATATTCGTACAGAACGGCAGGCGTGGTTTCGGGAGTCTTTTCGGTAGTGACCGGAGCAGGCGACTCGGTGGTCGCAGACGTCGTTTCGCTAACCGAAGGCGTAGTGACCGGAGTAGGGGGTGCAGTGGTCTCGGAGGGCGTCGCGGGTACGATAGGAGCCGTAGTAGTAACAGTAGTAGGCTCGACCGGATCGGCGGGAGTCGTCTGCACCGGACGCCCGGTCACGGTTGTAGCGTCGGTGGGATCGTCATTCTGAAAATCTGCGATCACCATCATCACCAGCACCGTCAAGGCAACCGACAGCGCGATCACCGAGATCGCAGCAATCAGCGGCAGTACCGGTTTCTTTTTTCGTTTACGACGTTTTTTGTTCATTGGATTCCCTTTCAGCAAGATGTAGTTCAGTCCAGAACCGACTTATCAATGGGTTCTGCGGGTTCGTTGGTTCCAAGAAGTAAAGAATAGGCGCCGTCATCGCTGCATCGGATAATAAAAGTATATTCATCCACAACGGTTTCGGTCTCGCCGGTTTCTTCGGACTCCACTTCGGACACGGCGTTCTCCACCGTTATCCCCATAATATAATGATCGATAAAACTGATCGGTATGTATAACGAATCACCTTTGATCACTGCAGGCGCTTCCATGTACACCACGTTTCCGTTCAGTTCAACTCGGGTACTGCCCGCAGTTACGGTAAATTCGGAGCGGTCGGACGGCAGGATGAACCGATGCACCTTTCGGTCGCCGCTCTCGTAAAAGCCACAATACTCCTGCAATGCGGAAAAGTTTACGTACAGTACGGGCGCATCGCCCACATCGCCGATCGTATACTCTATCGTCTCCAATCGTCTCTCGGAGGTAGATTCCATTCCGATTTTGTAAGTATAGGTATCTGCAAACGAAAAGCCGTGGAAGCCGGTGGACAACCAAATATAGCAAGCGCACAGACCGCATAGCAGCGCAAAGGTCATCGCCGATAAGATAATAAATGCAATTATTCTGCCGTACAGCAGTTTTCTTGACTTTTTGGATCGCACGCGCTCCCCTCACTTTCACGCAAACTTGAATATAGGGAACCTCTAAAAATTGATTCCCGAATTTAGATTTTGCGCTTCAAATGCG
>CAZFJJ010000266.1:0-2326 GCA_964519075.1 uncultured Lachnospiraceae bacterium | reverse complement strand
TCAACGGTGAGGATGCGGTGTTCTATGATGCCATAGACGATAATATCAACGCAGGCTCCTACGAAAATACGCTGAGCGCCGATTTGGTGGATACGCTCTCCCGAATGGGAAGGGAAGTCAACGCGGTTTATGACGATCGGCTCTATATCTGTGAAGAGGAGCGCGAAAACCGCGACGCACTGATCAACCGCAGTGAGCTGAAGCTGTTGGAGGGAACGCTCCGGCGCAAGATAGAAAAGAATGCCTTTTCCACCGTCATTCTGGTGGAGGATATGCGCGACGTGTACGGCTTTCACCTTCCTCTGAAGGAGCTGCTGATCGCCATTACCACGCTGCTGGCGGCGGCGGGTATCGTGCTGCTGGTGATCCGCCTGTTTGGCCGCTCCTCTGTCGGCGAGGATACTCCGCCCGAGGGCGGCAGACGGCAGAAGGGCACCGATTACGTCGAAAAACTGGACGACGATCATTGGGAGGAGCGTTACGATCGGGATTTTTCCGAATGAGCGACCGCGTAAATGTAAACAAATTGTAAATTCGGGGCCATCCTATTGCAATGACGGTCTATAATATGGTATAATAACCGTCGCGGCATAGAAAGTGACCGCAGAAAATTCACACATTCCGAGCAAAGTTCGGTTGCCCGAAAGGGTGGAAATCGCGCCGGAATGGTGGAAAAAACCGAAGGAGGACATTAGAAATGTCTATTATTACCATCAAACAGCTGCTGGAAGCAGGCGTCCATTTCGGACATCACACCAGAAGATGGAACCCCAAGATGCAGGAGTACATCTTCACCGAGAGAAACGGCATCTATATCATCGACCTGCAAAAGACGGTCAAGAAGTTCGAGGAGGCTTATATGTTCGTCCGCGAGCTCTCTGCTCAGGGCGGCACGCTGCTCTTCGTCGGTACCAAGAAGCAGGCGGCTGAGGCCATCAAGGAAGAGGCAACCCGTTGCGGTATGTACTACGTCAACAACCGTTGGCCCGGTGGCATGATGACCAACTTCAAGACCATCAAGAAGTCCATCGCCCGTCTGAACAGCCTGAACAAGATGCAGGAGGACGGCACCTTCAACCTGCTTCCCAAGAAGGAAGTTGCAGGCCTGCAGAAGGAAGCCTTCGACCTGGAGAAGAACCTGGGTGGTATCAAGACCATGGATACGCTGCCCTCTGCTATCTTCATCGTTGACCCCCACAAGGAGAAAAACGCAGTTCTCGAGGCAAAGAAGCTGGGTATTCCCGTTATCGCTATCGTTGATACCAACTGCGACCCCGATGATGCCGACTACGTCATCCCCGGTAACGACGACGCGATCCGCGCCATCAAGCTCATCTCCTCCGCACTGGCTGACGCTATGATCGAGGGCCGTCAGGGTGAGCAGGCCGCTCCCGAGGCTGAGACTGCTGACGCAGAGTAATTCTTTCCCCCGATAAATACGAAAGAAAGAGGTTATTTGAAATGGCTAATATTACTGCAAAAGACGTTGCCGCTCTGCGTGCAAAGACCGGTCTTGGCATGATGGACTGCAAGAAGGCTTTGGTTGAGGCTGACGGCGATATGGATAAGGCAGTCACCATCCTTCGTGAGAAGGGTCTGGCTACCGCTGCTAAGAAGGAGAGCCGCATCGCAGCTGACGGTATCGTTAAGTTGATGAACAAGGGTGATGCATACGCTATGATCGAGGTCAACTCCGAGACCGACTTCGTTGCCAAGAACGCATCCTTCCAGGAGTTCGTTGACGGTCTGCTTGAAACCATTCTGGATAGCAAGCCTGCCGATGTTGACGCGCTGATGAAGGCTACCTACACGGGTACCTCGGACGCCGTTGAGAGCGTGCTGGTTGAGAAGATCGCACAGATCGGTGAGAAGCTGAGCATCCGCCGCTTCGTGATTGTTGAGGGCAACGCTGTTGCTACCTACGTTCACGGCAACGGCTCGATCGGCGTTCTCGTTAAGTTTGATACCGACGTTGCTGACAAGGATGGCTTTGCTGCTTTCGCAAAGAACATCGCTCTGCAGATCGGCGCATATCCCACGCCTTACCTGAACAGAGCCGAGGTTCCCGCTTCCGTTCTGGAGGAGGAGAAGAACATTCTGCTGGCTCAGATCGCAAACGATCCCGCTAACGCAAACAAGCCTGACGCCATCAAGGAAAAGATGGTTCTTGGCCGTATCAACAAGTTCTACGACAACAACTGCCTGGTCGACATGACCTACGTCAAGGACGAGGACATGAAGGTCGGCAAGTATGTCGAGGCTACCGCTAAGGAGCTTGGAGGCAGCATTGCCATCGCTGGCTTCTATCGCTTTGAAAAGGGCGAGG
>CAZFJJ010000265.1:0-2335 GCA_964519075.1 uncultured Lachnospiraceae bacterium | reverse complement strand
GTGTGATCGCAGGCGTCCACTATCCCTCCGACGTGCTGGTGGGAGTGGGTCTTGCAATGATCGCGTCGATGTTTTATTATCTATAGTCTAAATTCAAAAAAGCTGTTGATACGAGCATCAACAGCTTTTCTGTTATTATCGGGATCGCACGAACAGCGCCACCTTGCAGATATCACCCCAGCAGGATTCCAGAAAATCTCGATGAGGGCAGTAGCCTTTTTCGAGGAAGTAAAGGGATCGATACCGTCTGCATCCGCCGCCGCAGATGCGAAAGGCCGGGCAGGATCGGCACTGCGGCATGGGACGGCTGCCTTCGGTAAGGAATCGCTGCATCGTCTCGGATCGATAGATCTCGCCAAAGGATTGCTCGTTCACCGAACCGCATCTGTATTCGTCCAAGACGTAGAAGTCGCAGGGATAAACGCCGCCATCCGCTTCAATGACGAACTGAGGAGAGCAAGCTCCGGTCAGTCCGCACTGCTCGGGACGCTCGCCCATAGCCATCCGAACGAAATTATCGAACAGACGCACGCTGACGTAGTTTCCAGCGTACAACTCTTTCGACCAGATAGCAAAAAACTGCTTCAAAAAAGCTCCGTACGCCTGGGATGTAAGGGTGTAGAAATCACTTTCCCGCGGATTCTCCAGCGGCGCAAGACAAGGAATGATCTGCACGAAGTGAAAGTGATTTTTGCAGTAAAAATTCCATAGCGCACGCGGATGTGCGGCACTTCTGGCGGTCAGCACCGTGAGAATGTTGAACTCCGCACCTGCACCGCGCAGAAGCGTGGCGGCTTCCATCACGCGCTCGTAACTTCCGACGCCGCCGGGGGCTTTACGGCACTCGTTCTGCCGGAACTCCTCTCCGTCCAACGAAAGTCCCACTAAAAAACGATGCCCCGCAAGAAAGTCTGCCCATTCCTTATCGATCACCATACCGTTGGTCTGGATGGAATAGTGGATCCGTACCCGATCGCAGGCGCGTTCCTTGGCATACGCTACGAAATCATGGAAGAAGGGAAGTCCCGCCAGCGTCGGCTCACCTCCTTGAAAGGCGATATGCAGATCTCCCGACTTCAGCTCAGAAAGCGCTCGGTCAATAACGGTGTGTGCAGTCACTTCGGACATAATTCCGTAGGAGCGCACCTGACGCAGATCGGACACGTTGGCGTAGAAGCAGTATTGACAGCGGAGATTGCATAGGGAGGATGCAGGCTTGATCAGTATGGACAGGGAAGGCATAGCGACTCCTTTTGCGTTAAAACATTAAAGATATTCCATGTGGGGGACTCTGCTTTTGATTTCCAATGCCAATTGATACATTTGAATAATACATCCATCGTCATTAACAGAAGAAAGACTAATCACTTTTCCGTTTGTTAATTTAAGCCCCAAAGTATATCTACGATCAAAATTCTCTGTATTTCCATTGTCATGAAACTGTTCGCAACTCACGATATCCTGAATACACGGTACTAAAACGTATACTTTTGAAAATTCCTTTGAAAATAACTTTCGGCGTTTCAAAAGAATAGATTGGGAATTGACTTCAATTATCGCCTTTTCAGATGACATATTACCAATGATTGCTCCATTAATAATAAAAGGGTCCGTTTCGGATTTATATTCACTAAAACCTTTCGAATACGGTAAAAGTAAAGACGCAATTTTAGCATAGCTGTGTTTATCATTCATAACAAAATCAAGCCATCCAATATGAAGAAGGTACTTAGGAATCTCGTGCTTTTCATTTTCGAGTATACTCCCTAATCCGATTTTGCGAATATATTTACAAAACACCTGCATATCTTTCGAGAAAAAGTTACCTAATTCGCTGTTGCGAAGATAAATGGAAATACGATAATCTTCAATGCAATCACAGCTATTGATAACGTAATAGATCTGATCCAAATCCAATACGGTTAATTGAGGAGCATCAGCCCCCATAAAAGTAGAACGCACGAGCCATACTAAGGATTGAGAATCCATCCGCACTTCGTATTTTTTCTCATTGCAGATCACCGGCATTTGGTCGATATACTCAAACAATTGCGCTCGATCGAGGTTGCCATTTTCTCCCAATCGTTCGGAGTAAACAAATAACTTCAATTGGTCAAAGTCCTTGACATTTTGCAAATCTTCATAAAAACTCATAGCGCACTACTCCCAATGTATCTTAACAGTATAATTATTATAGCATAACCATTCATCAAATACAATACCACAAAACAAAAATCCTCCCTAATTTCTTCTGGCGTATAATGTTTGTTTTTGTGTCGGGGCAGTGTTGCGCTCAAAATTTTCAGGCAAAAAGGCAAAGTCGAATATCATTTGC
>CAZFJJ010000264.1:0-2340 GCA_964519075.1 uncultured Lachnospiraceae bacterium | reverse complement strand
GCGCGCCGTCCGCGCTCTGCTGACCTTCATCGGTAACTAACCGCTTCTGTTCAAAACGCCCGCTCCGTATCCGTGATACGAAGCGGGCGTTTTTCAATGCGGAATCAGCAACACAGCGGGAAGCGCATCTTCCGAAACGGTATTGGCCAACAGGATCGCGCTCTGGGGAATTCGATAGCGTTTGGCAATGTCCCACAGGGTCTCTCCCGGCGCGGGATAGCAGAGTGTCAGCGTGTCGCCCTCGCAGGGGAGTTGATCCGAGGCAGGCAGCACACCTCCCACGTAGGATAGTTCCCCCGACTCGGCCGCAAAACCGCTAAGCTTCCCCGCAAGCCGCACCTTCAGCGTCTCGCCCTCGATCTGCACCGTCGGCTCGGCGCTGAGGCGGCAGAAGCAAGGATCACCCTCCTCCACGGTCAGCGAGAAGTTTTCGGTCAGCTGAACGCTCATCATCGCCCGATCCGCATCGGTGCCGATCACCGTGATCTGCGCACTGCAGCGAAGGACGGTGCCTTCTTCGCTCTGCTCTCGCGCATCCACCGTAATCGATGCCGCGGCGTGCAGGATCGACCGCATCCCCGACGCATCGCCGTCCACGGCGCAATGGAACTCGCGGGTCAGCGGCTTCATCGACGACAGCAGCGACACCGTTTCGGTGCGGGTCGCGGTGGGCGCCTCCACCGAGTAGCAGTCGATGGGACGGGTACAAGCAACCGCCCAAGCAGCCGTCACGCAGACCGAATAGGTGAAGTCCAGCTCCACCCCCCGCGCTTCGCCCGCCGCATCCTCCACGGGCAGAACGGTCACCTGCTCGGGAGTAAGCGTCACGCGGCAGAGTGCGTCCGACGCAACGTCTCCCTGCAGACTGCTGCGAATGGGGAAGGCAATGCCGGCGTACTGCACTCTGCTCTCCGCGGTCAAATAAAACAAATGCAAAAGTCCGCTGCCGCCGAAACGCACCTCTCCCTCTCCCGCCTCGCAGGAGGTGATCTCGATCTGCAGATCGCTCCAAACGATCTGTGCAATGGGTGACTCCTGCCCCAGCGACAGATCCTCCGATGCCTCGATGCCGTTTTCGCACCACTGCTTCATCTGCCGGTACCGAACGGTCTGGAGCTTTTTCTCCAGCTTCACGCCCGCCAGCTCGGGAGCGGCGACGGGCTCGTCGGCACAGCGCATGAAGAGGTAGGGCGTCACGCTGAGCTTGCCGCGGATCGCCAGCTTGCGGGGATTTTGCACCCGCGCTGTAATCGATTCCAATACCGTATCGGCAACCGACGAAATCTCCGATTCATCTGCGGAATACGGTATTTGCCCTGCATAATCCACGGAAAAGCGAACCGTATGAAGAGTTCCCTCTTCATCGGTAAACAGTACGGCAGTATGTAAGACTCCCTCCGCACGCAGTTTGCCAGCCGAAAGTACCGTGCGACCGGGACTTGCAGTCGCAGTCACGTGCAAAATCCGATGTATATCGGGATAGGAGTCGGGAAGGATGCAGTCCTTTGCCGCCTCCGGATGCAAGATCGGACAATTCTCCGCCCTACGCCACAGGGACGGCGTTTGATATTTTTCCATATTGATCGCTCCTTGTATGGTTTTCTGCCCTACTCTATGCAGCCGACGGCTCAAATATGCTATTCCGACAGGCCGGGATGAACGCTTAAATAATCGTGGATCTTTTTCAGCGCGGCCTTCTCGATTCGAGAAACGTAGGAGCGAGAGATCCCCAGTCCATCCGCGATCTCCCGCTGGGTCAGCGGTGGATCGCCCGCCAGCCCGTAGCGCAGGATCAGGATCTGCCGCTCTCTGGGAGACAGTCCTTCCTTGATAAACCGTTTGGCACGGGAGGAGGTGATCTTCACGAAAATATCGTCAGCGATGGTGTCATCCACGCTGATGATGTCGATGTAGGTGAGGGGATTTCCGTCACGGTCTACGTCGATGGTCTCGTGGATAGAGACCTCGGCGGAAAGCTTTTTTTGCGAACGGAAGTGCATGAGTATCTCATTCGCTATCCTCACCTAACGGCTCGTCAGTATCGTCCGAATTTTCAGTCGAATCATCGTCGTTATTGCCGTTATTTCCGCTATTTCCGTGGGGAGGAGCAGGAAATTCATATTCGCCATCATTGTGGAAGAGATATAGGTGAGCATTCTCACCGTCCCAAACGATTTTGCGTACAAACGTTCTGATGGCAGCGCGTTTTTGCTCAACAGTGTAACTGTCAATGCTTTCGCCCATATTAGCAAGCATCTGTCGTATGATATCAAATTCGATATCTGCAAGATCGTGCTGCTGTATGATTGCCTCAAGCTCGGACAAGCGTTTTTTTAGCGT
>CAZFJJ010000263.1:0-2342 GCA_964519075.1 uncultured Lachnospiraceae bacterium | reverse complement strand
ATTCGAACTCTCGCGCCGGTTTCCCGACCTACACCCTTAGCAGGGGCGCCTCTTCACCAACTTGAGTACTTCTCCGTAGCCGCGGATATATAATAGCACATCCGACCTCGCTTTGCAACAGGAAATTTTGTAAACAATTTGTGAACTGCCCTTCTCTGCCGGTCCGATTCGCCGATGGGGGATGAATATTTTTTTTGCAAATGTATTTCAACGCAGTTGACATTTTTGCCCCAAAGTGCTATACTGAAAAATACAATAATATTTTCGCTTATTCCACGATTATTTTTCTTATTCAATCTTCAGGAGGAACCAATTATGGGAAAATATTTCGGAACAGACGGCTTCAGAGGCGAGGTCAACCGCGTCCTGACGTCCATGCACGCCTATCAGATCGGCCGCTTTTTGGGCTGGTACTACGCCTCCCCCCTGTCGGGCGCACCTGCGGGTCACAAGCCCCGTCTGGTCATCGGTAAGGATACCCGACTGTCCAGCTATATGTTCGAGTACTCCATCGTGGCGGGTCTGACCGCCTCGGGTGCCGACGCGTATATGCTCCACGTCACCACTACCCCCAGCGTCTCCTTCGTCACCGCGCGGGACGATTTCGATTGCGGCATCATGATCTCCGCCTCCCATAATCCCTTCTACGACAACGGCATCAAGCTGGTGAACGGTCAGGGCGAGAAGATGGACGACGATACCACCGCCCTCATCGAGGCCTACATCGACGGCAATTTCACCGCGCCGGGGCTTGACGGCGATCTTCCCCTTGCCACGGGCGACCGTCTGGGTCGAATCGTGGACTATTCCGCGGGACGCAACCGCTACATCGGCTATCTGATCTCGCTGGCCAGCCGCTCCTTCAAGGGCAAAAAGGTGGGGCTGGACTGTGCCAACGGCTCGGCATGGTCTATTGCCAAGGCGGTTTTCGACGCGCTGGGCGCCAAGACCTACGTGATCAACGCCGAACCCGACGGTCTAAACATCAACGAAAACGCAGGCTCCACCCATATGGACGGGCTGAAAAGGTTCGTCGTGGAGAACGGATTGGACGTAGGCTTTGCCTACGACGGCGACGCCGACCGCTGCCTTGCAGTGGATGAGAACGGCAACGAGGTCAACGGCGACCATATTCTCTACATCTTCGCCCAAAACGCCAAGGCAACCGGCACCCTGAGCGGCAAGGTAGTTGCCACCGTGATGAGCAATATGGGTCTGTTCAAGGCTCTTGACGAGCTGGGCGTGGGCTACGAGACCACTAAGGTAGGCGACCGCTTCGTTTACGAAAACATGGTGCAGAACAATCACATGATCGGCGGAGAGCAGTCGGGACACATCATCCTGCGCAAGTACGCCACCACCGGCGACGGCATTCTGACCTCCATCATGCTGATGGAAGCCATGATCGAGCAGAAGACCACCCTCTCCAAGCTGGCCGAGCCCATGAAGATGTATCCGCAGGTACTGGTGAATCTCCGCGTGGCCGACAAGGACGCGGTGCTAAACGATCCTGCCGTACTGAAAGCCGCCCGCCTTGCCGAAGAGGCGCTGGCGGGCAGCGGACGGGTAGTGCTGCGCAAGAGCGGCACCGAGCCGGTAGTCCGCGTGATGGCGGAGGCCGCCACCGAAGAAGCCTGCCGCGAAGCGGTAGACTCCATCGTCCGCGTGATCCAAGGCTGAGCCATTAAGATCCCGACCGTGCGGTCGGGGTCTTTGCTTTGCTCCCGGGAAGGCGTCTGGGATCGAAGATAGCGACTTTCGGAAATATTTTCAAAAAAACCGAAAAAACTACTTGATTTTTTTTCGCTAAAGTAGTATGATATAGGTGTATAACTTTGCACAGACGCGCGTTATACTTTGGATAAAAATAACGGATTGAATATAAAGGAGATCTTTGCTATGCCTAAATTCAGAAGAATCGGCGTTCTCACCTCCGGCGGCGACGCCCCCGGCATGAACGCTGCTGTCAGAGCCGTCACCCGCTGTGCCAACGCCAACGGCGTGGAGGTTGTCGGCATTTACGAAGGATACAAGGGTCTGATCGAAGGAAACGTAAAGGTCTTCGGTCCCCGCGACGTATCGAACATCATCAATCAGGGCGGTACTACACTGTATTCCGCCCGCTGCCCTGAATTCAAAGAAGAATGGGGTATGCAAAAGGCAAAGGAGACCTGCGAAACGTACCAGATCGACGGCATCGTTGCCATCGGCGGTGACGGCACCTTCCGCGGCGCCACCGATCTGTCCATCAGAGGCATCCCCTGCATCGGCATCCCCGGCACCATTGACAACGACATCACCGCAACCGACTACTCCATCGGCTACGATACCGCAATGAACAC
>CAZFJJ010000262.1:0-2358 GCA_964519075.1 uncultured Lachnospiraceae bacterium | reverse complement strand
GGCTGCCCGATCATCTCATCGGTGCGGTTGAATACACCTGCGTGACCTCTCCCAAGGGCTCGCTGGTCCTTTTCGCCGATCAGATCGGTGTGGAGAAGATCAAGAAGTAAATCACCAGCAAAACCGCTCCGAGCGAAAATCTCGGAGCGGTTTTATATTGTGCGGGGTAAGTATTTGCCCCGCATTTTTATAAAGTTCTTTGCCGCGCTTTCTTTCAAGAAAGCGCGCGAGTTCCAAGGGCAGCGCCCTTGGTTACCACCAGGGTTCGCAGTTGAACATCAGTGCGATTGCAGCGGAGCAGCCCCAAGGATCGTAATCCTGGTTCGCGGTCTTGTCAGCCCATGCGGTCCAGACGATGTTTTCATCGTTGCGGTTAGCAAAAGCGGTGTCTGCGTTCAGCTGCAGCCAGGTCAGAACCTCACGGTCGTTGGCGTATTCAGCATAGCGGTAGAACCATCGGGTGAGAATGCCCTTGAAGCCGATCAAATCGGCGCCGGAGGACTCGCCGTTCAGAACGCCATTCTTGTTATCCAGCTTGGTCATACCGTATTCGACCGCCTTGGCTGCGTAGTCCAAATACTTCTGATCGCCGTACTTCTCGTGAAGCAGTGTGCAAGCGCCGACGAAGGTGCCCTGATTGTAGGTGGATGCCCAATAATTATAGGATCCATCGGTCAGCTTACAGTCGTAGACCTTACCGGTATCCTCTTCGAACAGGACGTCAAATTCCCACTCCATGACTTCCTTTGCTTTTTCGTAATAGCTGTCGTCACCGGTAGCTTTGCCGATCAGACAAGCCGCAATGGAAGCGGGACACTGGATGCAGGAGTTTTTGGTATTCTTCTGGTCATCCTTCCACCACAGACCGCCGTCCAATACGTCGGGGGAGTATGCACGCGCCCACATAATATCGAAATTGTTCTTGGCAATGGTTAAATAGTTTTGTTTACCGGTAAAGTTATACAAGCGGGTAAAACCGATGCAGATCCAAGCGATATCGTCGTTATATGCATTGCTGGAACACCAGTTTACGTTGACGTTCGTACCGTTAAAGTGTACGGAAGCAATTCGTTCGGCGTAGGTGAGATAGGTGCTGTTTTGCGTCTGTTCGTAAGCATCCAGGATCGCTTCAAGAATCTCAGCGGTGTCCCAGAATTCCGTACCGTCGATCTTTCCGCTTCGCAGAATGTATTTGTCAATATAGCCGTCAATGATGATATCGCCCATTTCAACGTAGGTCATACCGTTCGAGCTGATATTGAAATCGACTTCTCCCTTATAGTAGAAATCATCAGCCAGGGCATCAACGGAGAAATCCGGAGTCAGATAATTTGCAGCAAAATATTCGACTGCTTGATAGGTTGCGCGCTCGGTAGTTCCGCAGATGACCAGCTTGGAACCGTCCTTTTTGATGACGTACTCGTTCTCGCCCAAGCCCTCTAACGCGGCATTCGATTGTGTACGGCGGGTAGAACCAATCAGGATCTCCTTGGCGTTTTCATAAACGCTGTCCTCAACCGTATAATCCTGTGCGTCGGTGGTGCGCTCCAGATCTACGCCAACGATATTCAAAATGTAGTTTCGGAGATTCAAGCTGGAGGTTCTGTCCAATGAGGTTCGGGAAGCGCTATCCGAGCGTACGATCTTGTATTCCGTGAGCGTATTGACAGGAGCGATTTCGCTAACTGAAGTATCTTCCGTTGTAGTGGCGGGATCGGCTGTCGTTTGTGCAGTAGATGAAGAGTCCGTGCAAGAGAGAAGCCCGACGGACGAACAAAGAAGCAAACCTGCCAAAAGGAGCGATAATGGTTTTTTCATATGATAAGCTATCCTTTCCGAATATTGAATGAATTGTACTTTATTGTATCAAATTTCGGCATACAAGTCAAGACTTTTGGTTGAATTTGTTATATGATATTTGGATGATCGTATCTTTATCTACGGTAAGGATCAAAATCCCCAAAAAGACAGCCCCGCAAGCATTTGCGGGGCTATTTCTGAAGGTTTTTGGTTAGAACGCGATCTTTTCTTCCAGATAGGACTTCAGCTCTGCGATCGGGATGCGAACCTGCTCCATGGTGTCACGGTCGCGGACGGTCACACAGCCGTCTTCCTTGGACTCGAAGTCGTAGGTGATGCAGAAGGGAGTACCGATCTCATCCTCGCGGCGGTAACGCTTTCCGATAGAGCCGGTCTCATCGAAGTCGATGTTGAAGTACTTCGCCAGATCGTTGTAGACCGCCATAGCGTCATCGGAAAGCTTCTTGGACAGGGGCAGAACCGCTGCCTTGAAGGGAGCCAGCGCGGGGTGCAGGTGCAGAACGGTGCGCACGTCGTTCTTCTCGGCGTCGATCACTT
>CAZFJJ010000261.1:0-2362 GCA_964519075.1 uncultured Lachnospiraceae bacterium | reverse complement strand
TCATCGAGCATAATCTGGACATGATCAAGACCGCAGATCACATCATCGATCTGGGTCCCGAGGGCGGCGACCGCGGCGGCACGATCCTTGCCACCGGCACGCCCGAGGAGCTTGCCGAGTGCGCCCACTCCTACACGGGGCAGTACCTGAAGAAGGTGCTGTCGGGGGAGATTTATAATCAGAACCATTGAAAAATGTGCAATGCGGAAGGGGACGGACGGTCCACGCGGCTGCACCGCCCAAACAACGAAGGGGCGGATTTAATATCCGCCCGCGTCGCCCGCGCTTCATTGGAGCGCTATCCCGCTCTTTATGAACGCGATGTTACATTTTTGCAACATGATGCAAAACGGACTTGCAAAAAAACGCACGATTCTGTATAATAAGTACAGTCAACTGCGGAATAGCGGAAAGGAGGAGTCGAAATGGATCAGAATACCCCCAAACAGCCCGTCAATCCGTCCGAGCAGCAGCCAAGCGATCCCTTTATCGGCTCTCTGCTTTCGCTGAAACCTGCAGACATCTGTCAGAAAACGCCGCCCAAACGGTTCAGCAAGCTGCTGGGACGGCTGGTGAGATGGGGAGCGCTCCTCCTTTGCGGCGCAGTATTGATCGCCAGCCTTGCTTCCATCGCCTCCAGCCTTTCCGATTACAAGGTCGCCGACGATTATTACGGCGGGCTTGCCGATCTGTGGGATAATATAGATCCGGACAGCGCGAACCCCTTCGGTCCCGTGGTGCTTGCCGCCAAGAGCAAGTCCGATCCCGCTACGCCCGAATACGGTACGGTCATTTCCGACGGCAATTTTGAGAACGTGTCGGAGGTCGGAGTCGATTCGGAGCTGATGCTCCAGATCCGTGCCAAGCTGGGCGCGCTCAAAGCGCAAAACAGCGATCTGCTGGGCTGGATCACCATTCCCGATACCAAGATCGATTATCCCGTGGTGCATACGGTGGATAATGAATATTATCTCAATCACTCCTTCGACCGTACCTACCTGCGGGCAGGGGCGATCTTTGCCGACTATCGCAATAAAAAGAGTCTATCCAAAAATTTAAACACGGTCATTTACGGACACAATATGTCGTCCGGCTCCATGTTCAGCTGTATCTCCGACTTCTTCAGCCGCAGCTACTTTAACGAAAACCGCTATATCTACATCTACACCGAAGAGGGCATCTACGTTTACAAGACCTTCTCCATCCGCAAGATCAAGGTCAATAAGGATGTCAGTTATATCACCACCTATTTTGCTACGGGCGAGGATTTCGTAGCCTTCTGCAATAAGCAGATGAACGCCTCTGCGGTGAAGGTGGACGACGTAACTTTTGACGAAAACGATAAGATTTTGACACTGTCCACCTGTACCAACGCTCATAACGCCAACGAGCGGTACAGTTTGCAGGCGGTATTGGTGGAAATCAGGAAATGAGTTCATTTATGAAGCTATCTGTTATAATTCCCATGTATAACGAGGTCGCCATCGTAGCGGACGCCATCCGCACGCTGGACGCGGCCGTGGCAGACAAGCTGCCCCGCGGAGACTACGAGCTGATCTTCGTCAGCGACGGCTCCACCGACGGCTGTGCCGACGTTGCCCGCTCGCTGATCGCCGAGCATCCCTCCCTGATGGTGATAGACTATCAGCCCAACCGGGGCAAGGGCTGCGCGGTTCGCACCGGATTTCTGGCGGCCAAGGGCGAGTTCGTGCTTTTCACCGACTGCGATCTGGCCTACGGCACCGACATCATCTTCGATTTTCTCGCCCGCTATGAAGAGGGGGGCTGCGACGTGATCATCGGCTCCCGTCCGCTGGGCGGCTACGACGGCTATCCCTTCCTGCGCAAGCTGATGTCCAAGACCTATCTGAAGGTGGTCTCCGTGGCGGCGGGCTTCAAGCATTCCGACTCCCAGGCGGGCATCAAGGGCTTTTCGCAGGCGGCGACCAAGGCGGTCTTCGGTGAATGTGAAGAGAATGGCTTCGCCTTCGATCTGGAGGCGCTGATGGAGGCCGAGCGGCAGGGGTATACCATTGCCGAGCTGCCCGCCGTGATCGTCAATCACCGCGAGTCCAAGGTGCGCCCCATCCACGACGCGATGAATATGCTAAAGCAGGTCAGAAAGATCAAAAAGAGACAAAAAGCCAAGAGCAAGCAATAAACGAGCAACGCACCCCGCTTTCGGAAGAAGGCGGGGTGCGTATTTTCAATCCCGGTACTCCCTACGGAGAATAACCGAAACACCTTGTAGGGAGGGGTCTCCCCTCCCGTGAAGCGCCTCGCACCGACCTCGCCTCTGTACAGACCGTATAGACCTTTCCGGCGCAGTAAGCGAAGCGTCTGCAAGACACACTCTCCCGGA
>CAZFJJ010000260.1:0-2366 GCA_964519075.1 uncultured Lachnospiraceae bacterium | reverse complement strand
GTGCAGTCGCCACAGTGATAGGCGCAGTTCTGCACGCGACAGACGATCTGTCCCTCCTGCTCTCCAAAAATGTTTTTCTCGGTTTTCTTCATTTTTTCCATACGATCACCCTTTCTTTCGATCTATCCGTAGCATTTCCCCTTTTCAAGGATTCATACGAAGGAGTATACCATGGCACTTTATACCATTGCTGACCCTCATCTCTCCCTTGCCAAGCCCAAGCCGATGGACATCTTCGGCTCCCGCTGGCAGGATCATACCAACCGCTTCGTCAAGGGCTGGCGCGCAGTCGTCACCGAGGACGACACCGTTCTGGTAGGCGGCGACATCTCGTGGGGCATTTCGCTGGACGAGGCGGGTCCCGATCTGGCGCTGATCGATTCCCTGCCCGGGAAGAAGATCTTCCTCCGGGGCAATCACGATTATTGGTGGAGCACTCTGCAGAAGAACAACGACTTTCTCTCGGCGAACGGTCACACCACCATCGATTTTTTGCAAAATAACGCCCACATCTGCGAGGATTTCGTGATCTGCGGAACCCGCGGCTGGTACAACGATCCCGGCGTCGCCCCCAAGGAGGCAGACTACAAAAAGATCGTCACCCGCGAGGCGATGCGTCTGGAATTTTCGCTGAAGGCGGGCGCGGCTATGGCCGAGGGGAGGGAGATGTTGGTCTTCTTCCACTTCCCCCCCTACTACGGCGACTACATCTGCCGCGAGCTGATCGATCTGCTCCACGCCTACAACATCCGCCGCGTCTACTTCGGACATATCCACGGACAGTACCGCATCCCTCCCTCCACCGAGTTCGAGGGCATCCGATTTACCGTCACTTCGTCCGATTACCTCTCCTTCGTCCCTCTCAGAGTGTTCCCAAGCCTGTAATTTTGCAAAAAAGAGCAGGAAGTTTCGCTTTTCCTATTGACAAAACCATATTTTTTATGTAAAATAGTTAGGTATGTACAAAATACGCTTGTAAATCATGGAGGAATAAAATCATGAGTCTGAAATCCGTTACCAGCCCCGAGACCAACGTTTCGGTTCTGGAAATTACCATCGACAGCGAAACCTTTGCCGCTGCCGTAACCGCTGCATATAATAAAAAGAAGGGTTCCATCACCGTTCCCGGCTTCCGCGAGGGCAAGGCTCCCCGTTCCATCGTAGAAAAGATGTACGGCACCGGCTACTTCTACGACGATGCGCTGAGCGCAGTCGTTCCCGCCGCTTACGAGGAAGCACTGAAGGAATCCGGTCTGAACGTGGTATCCGCTCCCGAGTACGAGGTCGTATCCATCGACGAGAACGGCGTTCTCTTCACCGCTAAGGTCTACACCAAGCCCGAGGTTTCCATCGAAGGCTACAAGGGCATCGAGGTCAAGCGCACCGTTGCTCCCATTTCCGACGACGCAGTCAACACCGAGATTGCTCGCATCCGGGAGCGCAACGCTCGCACCGAGGAGATCACCGACCGTGCCGCCGCTCTGGGTGACACCGTCAACATCGACTACGAGGGCTTCAAGGATGGCGTTGCATTTGACGGCGGCAAGGCTGACGGCCACAACCTGGAGCTGGGCTCCGGCTCCTTCATCCCCGGCTTCGAGGATCAGATCGTAGGTCACACCGTGGGCGAGTCCTTCGACATCAACCTCTCCTTCCCTGCTGACTATCACGCAGAGGAGCTGGCAGGCGCTGCAGTTACCTTCAAGATCAACCTGAACGGCATCTCCACCAAGATCCTGCCCGAGCTGGACGACGACTTTGCAAAAGACGTTTCCGAGTTTGATACTCTGGATGAATACAAGGCTGACGTTCGGGCTAAACTCGAGGCAGACGCTGCAAAGCGCGCTGACAACGAGGTGGAGAACCAGATCATCGAGGCGCTGACCGAGAAGCTGGTCGCCGAGATCCCCGAGCCCATGATCGCTGCTGAGACCGAGAACTTCGTTCGCGACTACGATAACCGTCTGCGGATGCAGGGTCTGAAGCTGGACGACTATCTGAAGTACACCGGTATGTCCCTGGACGATATCCGTGCGCAGATGCGTCCCCGTGCAGAGAGCCAGGTTAAGGTTCGTCTGGCACTGGAGAAGATCGCCGCTCTGGAGTCCATCACCGCCACCGACGAGGACGTTGAGGCAGAGCTGACTAAGCTGTCCGAGGCATATAACATGGAGCTTAGCCGCGTGAAGGCACTGGTCGATCCCGCTGACGTGAAGGCTGACGTTTGCATTCAGAAGGCAGTTGAGCTGGTCAAGGCAAACGCCGTGATCACCGAAGCAGCTCCCGAGGCAGCTGCTGAATAAGCGACTTTCGCCAAAGAAACGCAATAGAGAGTTTCGTTGACGCATAAGTATAACATCGGGGGA
>CAZFJJ010000259.1:0-2383 GCA_964519075.1 uncultured Lachnospiraceae bacterium | reverse complement strand
CTGCGCAAGAAACTCTATGCCGGAGAGCTTTGCGGACTCCTCGTCGAATACCTTGATGAACTCGTTACCGATGATCTTGCGCTTCTTTTCGGGCTCGGACACGCCTGCCAGCAGATCGAGGAAGCGATCGGTAGCATCCACGTAGACCAGATTGGCGTCCAGCTCCTTGCCGAACACCTCGATCACCTGCTCGGATTCGCCTTTGCGCATCAGACCGTGGTTGACGTGCACGCAGGTCAGCTGCTTGCCGATGGCTTTGATCAGAAGGGCTGCGACTACCGAAGAGTCAACGCCGCCGGAGAGCGCCAGAAGTACCTTCTTGTCGCCGACTTGTTCGCGGACTTCCTTGATCTGTTCTTCGATGAAAGCGTTGGCCAGCTCGGGGGTGGTGATGCGTTCCATAGTTTCGGGGCGTACGTTGCTCTGCATATAAAGATCCTCCAGAAATAGATGGACAGTGTCCGGTCAAACTGATAAAATTCTGCCCATATCTTTGGCGTTTCGGAATATATTTACTCAGATCCGCTCATAAGATGAAGGTGGAACCCGTCAGCCGGAGACAGGCGCTGCCGATGATTTTACGTCAATCATTATAACAAAATACGACGGGAAATTCAATAGTTTTGCGAAAAAATCTTTTGACGAATCTACAGAAATTTTGAGGGGAGCGAACCATGCGTTTGGGGATTTTGAGGCGGCTTTCTCACAACCGCGGGAGTCGGCGATGGGGGCGGATTGCAGTTTGCCTTGGTTTGCTTGGAGTGGTGCTGATGACGGTAGGGCTTCGCGCCAAGGCGGCGCCGCTGGCATTGCCGATCTTCGAGAGCATTGCAGAGAGCCGCGTGCAGAAATTAGTGCGCGAGACGGCACAGGAGTTGGCGGAGTCGGGGGAGTACGGCGACTTTTGCGCGCTTCAATGCTCTGCCGACGGAAGCGTGCAGGGGCTTGTCGTAGACAGCGGTGAGGTGCGTCGGTATGCCGCCGATCTGTTAGCGGCACTGGAGCGGGAGCTGTCGGGGATGCGGCTGTCCTGCAAGATCCGCAGCGGCGATCTGATCCTGTCGCGGCTGTTTTCGGGAAAAGGTTTTTATCTCACCGTCACGGGAAGTCTGTACGGAGGGGCATCCGCCCGCACGGTCAGCAGCCTGGAGGAGGGCGGGCTGAATCAGACCCTCCACCGCTTGGAGCTGGAGGTGACCGTTCCGCTGACCTTGACCGTCCTTGGCAGGGAAGAGCAGCTGACGGTGGTCTCCCGCATCCCGATCAGCGAAGCGGTGATCGTGGGGGCGATCCCCGGGGGCGTCGTGGTGGGCGGATAATGAAACAGCACCGAACGAATCGGTGCTGTTGGGTTAGTCTGCAAAGCCGCGCGATAACGGTGGCAAAGCGTGCGTTTTCCCCTACTCATCCCGAGCGAAGCGAAAGAGCTACGAAGCCGAGCGCGTCGCCCTTATCCCTGCAAAGCCGCGCCGATGACGGTGCCGAAGCGTGCGTTGTCGGGGATCATAAAGTTCACGTTAAAGAAGCTGTTGAGGTTGGCGAAGATCTCCCTTGCCTGGGGGAGGGCGGTCAAGTTGCCGGTCAGCACGATGTCGCGGATGCCCTTGCCGCGGGCGGCGAAGATGGCCATCATGCCGATGGTCTCGAAGATCATGTTCACCAGACCCAGCGCCAGATCGCTCTTGCCGGCGATGTCGCTGACCTTACCGAAGTTGGAGGCGGTCAGATCGGTGTCCAGACCGGGATGTACGTCTTTTTTCGTAATATCGCTGACCCGCAGATCGATCTTGGACAGATCGCCCTCGGAGGCCAGCTCGATGATGTGGTCGATGTCCTTCATGCCGATGAGCTTTTCGGAAAGTCCCATCAGCGTACCGCCGCCGATGCCGGTGCCGCCCAGATAATCGAAGGTGCCGTCTGCCTTGGCGTGTACGATGGCGGTGCCGGTGCCCATGCTGACCACGATGGCCTCGGACAGTCCCGACAGCCAGATGCCGCCCCGTCCCACACAGGAAAATTCGGAGAGACGGTGCACGGGAATATTGTAGATCGGCGCGGACATAAAGGTGGAGCCTACGCCGGTGACCATGATGCGCGCGATGTCGGTGAGCGCGAGATTGTTTTCGGTGGTAAATTTGCCCAGCGCACCGTAGATCGAGGTGATCTGATCGGTGGCGCGGACGAAAATGGGAGCGATCAGCCGACCCTCGGCGTCAAAGCCGACGATCTTGGTGGTGCTGCCGCCCACGTCAATGCCAACAACTGTTTTCATAAAAAAACCTTTCTGTTTGCCGCAAATACGCGTATGAAACGGGGACGATTCGGATAAACTGCAATAGGCTTCGTCAGAGAAGCGATGATATTCCATATTATAGCATATCCT
>CAZFJJ010000258.1:0-2401 GCA_964519075.1 uncultured Lachnospiraceae bacterium | reverse complement strand
CAATGAAGATATCTCCCTCCAGAAGATCGTTTTCGTTACGCAAGAACTGCGCTTTACCATCGGCTGCAAACTTCATTTCCAGCATCCGATGGACGGTCTTTGCCTCCTGTTGGGTCGCCTCGGACATCCGTTTGGCAGCCCGTCCGGTGGGAGCGGCCAGCGAGACCTTCAGCCCCATGCGGTCGGCAATGCGGATGATGCCCTTGACAATGGTGGTCTTACCGGTACCGGGACCGCCGGTCAGCACCATCACGCCGCCGGTCAGCGCCGCGCGGATGGCCTGCCGCTGCATACGGGCGTAGGTCACGCCCTCGTCGTACTCGATCTGTGTAATCATGCGATCCAGGTTGGCCTCCGAGACCGCCTGGCAGACCTGATCCAGCAGCACCAGCTTAGAGGCGATGTATTTTTCGGCTTGGTAATACTCCTCCAGATACACGCAGTCGGTGGAGCCGTAGCGGATCACGCGAAGTCCGCTGATGCCGCCCTCCACGATTTCCTCCACTCGCTCTACGGGTAGGTCTAACAGCTGCGCCGACAGTCCGATCAGCTTGTCCTTGGGGATGAACACGTGACCGTTGTGGATAGCGTTATGGGAGAGCGCGTATTTGATGCCCGCGCGGATGCGGAAGGGAGAGTCAGCCTCACAGCCCAGCGATTTCGCCATCTGGTCGGCCTTTTCGAAGCCTACGCCGTGGATCTCCTCGCAAAGGAGGTAGGGGTTCTTTTTCAGCAGATCCACCGCGCCGCTTCCCCAGCGCTTGTAGATCTTCACCGCGATGGCAGGGCCAAAAAAGTCGCGGCAGAATACCATGACCGATCGCATACCAAACTGCTCGGCAAAGGATTCGTGGATCTTCCGCGCTTTTTTGGGGGTAATGCCCGGAATATCGGTGAGATATTCCGGGTTGTGCTCCATCACGTCAAAGGCATCCTCGCCAAACAGATCCACGATCTTTTTGGCGGTAATCTTTCCAATACCCGGGATCGCGCCCGAAGCCAGGTATTTGTACATCGACTCGCGGCTTTTGGGCATCTGTTTTTCGTAATATTCAACCCGAAACTGCCGTCCGTAGCTTTGATGGGTCTCGAATTTACCCATCGCCTTGATCTCTTCACCGGCAGCAATATAGGGCATGATGCCCACGATGGTGTAGGAGTCCTCCCCCGATATTAGCTCGCACACGGCGTAGCCGTTCTGCTCGTTTTGGTAGGTGACGTACTCAATCGTCCCCTCCAGCGTGATCAGATCCCGTTGTTCTTCCATCTTCGGAGTCCTCCTTTCCCTTTTCGGTCTCGCCGTCCGCAGATACGTCCCGCGGTGCGCCGATCCATTTACATAGCAGCGCCGCCAGCTCGTGGAGCGCCGTATACGCGCCGTACACAGCCAGTACGGCAACGATGATTTCAAAGAAGAATTGTAGCATAGGCTCCCCCTTAGGGTCAGTCTATGCTACCAATTCAAAAATGTGACCGGTTCCGTGCAGTTCAGCCGATCGCCTTTGCCAGCGCGGGAGCCAGGTCGCGGCTCTCCCAGCCTACGCTCACGTCTTCTCTGCCGACGTGACCGTAAGCGGCCAACTGTGCGTAGATGGGCGCGCGCAGTCCGAAGCGCTCGATGATCGCAGCGGGGCGCAGGTCAACCAGCTTGGCGAGTGCGTCTGCGATCTCAACGTCGGCAACCCTGCCGGTGCCGAAGGTATCTACCATCAGCGAAACCGGCTTGGCAACGCCGATTGCGTAAGCCAGCTGCACCTCACAACGGGAAGCCAGTCCTGCGGCAACCACGTTCTTCGCCAGATAACGTGCCGCGTACGCTGCGGTACGGTCTACCTTGGTGGGATCCTTACCCGAGAAGGCGCCGCCGCCGTGACGTCCGTAGCCGCCGTAGGTGTCCACAATGATCTTACGGCCGGTCAGACCGCTGTCGCCCATGGGACCGCCTACCACGAAGCGTCCGGTGGGGTTGACGAAATATTTAGTCTCGGCATCCAGCAGCTCAGCAGGGATGATGGGCTTAACCACCAGCTCGATCATGTCCCGCTCGATGGTGTCGTGATCCACGTCAGGATCATGCTGGGTCGAGATAACGACGGTATCCACGCGCAGGGGCTTATCGCCGTCGTATTCCACCGTCACCTGAGTCTTGCCGTCGGGTCGGAGATAAGTAAGGGTCTTGTCCTTGCGAACCGCAGTCAGCTGCTTGGCCAGCTTGTGTGCCAGCGAAATAGGCAGAGGCATCAGCTCGGGGGTCTCGTCGCAGGCAAAGCCGAACATCATGCCCTGGTCGCCTGCACCGATGTCGTAGGGATCGGTGTCACCCTGCTTGGCCTCCAGCGACTTGTCCACGCCCATGGCGATGTCGGGGGACTGCTTGTGGATCATGTTGATGACCGCACAG
>CAZFJJ010000257.1:0-2430 GCA_964519075.1 uncultured Lachnospiraceae bacterium | reverse complement strand
ACCAACCGCCGCATGTGCATCCCCGAGATCGATCCCGAGGACGCTCTGCAGGCCATCCGTGCCATCGTCGAGACGGATAAGGATTGGGTGCCGAGAGAAGAGGGCAAGTCGCTCTATATCCGCCCCTTCATCATCGCCACCGACGTCCATCTGGGCGTTCATCCCTCCAAGACCTATCTGTTCGCCATCATTCTCTCCCCTGTTGCGGCTTACTACGCAACCGGAATCAACCCCGTCAAGATCTTCATCGAGCGGGAGTACGTCCGTGCGGTACGCGGCGGCACCGGCTTTGCCAAGGTAGGCGGTAACTACGCCTCCTCGCTGATCGGTCAGGAAAAGGCCGAGAAGATGGGCTACGCCCAGGTGCTCTGGCTGGACGGCGTGGAGCATAAGTACATCGATGAAGTAGGCGCCATGAACGTCTTCTTCGTCATCGACGGCAAGGTCATCACCCCCGCCCTGTCCGAGGGCAACATCCTGCCCGGCGTGACCCGCGCCTCCTGCATCGAGATGCTGAGATCCAAGGGCATCGCCGTGGAGGAGCGCAAGCTCTCCATCGACGAGGTGCTGGAAGCATACAAGAACGGCACGCTGAACGAAGCCTTCGGCACCGGCACCGCAGCGGTCATCTCCCCCATCGGCGAGCTGAACGACGGCGAGACCGTTATGACCCTGAACGACGGCAAGATCGGCCCCATCTCCCAGATGCTCTACGACAACCTCACCGGTATCCAGTGGGGCAAGCTGGAGGACACCATGGGCTGGACCGTCCCCGTTTGCTGAGCCGTGACCGTCACCATTCCCGAGCTTTGGAACCAACACACCGTATCCGACTTCCTGAAGGGAGTCGGATACTCTCATAAAGCAATCTCCCGCTTCAAACGGCTGGAGGACGGCATCGTCCTGAACGGCGTTCGCGTCACCGTGCGGGCGATCCTGCAGACGGGCGATACCTTGTCGCTGGCGGTGGAGGATCGGGCAGAGGAGCAGAATCCCTATCTGAAGCCGGTCAATTTGCCGCTGGACGTCCTGTACGAGGACGAGGGCATTCTGGCGGTGAACAAGCCGCCCTTTATGCCCACCCATCCCTCCTTGGGACACACGGGGGATACGCTGGCCAACGCCGTGGCATTCTATCTGGCAAGGGACGGCTCTCCCTTCGTCTTCCGCGCCGTCAATCGGCTGGATCGTGACACCAGCGGCACCGTTCTGCTGGCGAAAGACCGCTACACCGCCGCCGCTTTGGCGGGGGCGATGGGCAGAGGCGAGATCCGCAAGACCTATCTTGCCCTCCTTTGCGGCGCGCTTGCAGAGGAACGCGGCGAGATCAACGCCCACATCCGCCGAAAAGAGGCCTCCATCATCACCCGCGAGGCGATCCCCTGCAAGGAGGGCGAGCCGCCCCCCGAAGGCGCACATCCTGCGCTGACCCGCTACGAGGTGGTGGAGCGATACGAGCGCTATACGCTGGTGCGCGCCTTCCCCGTGACCGGGCGCACCCATCAGCTTCGCGTGCATTTCGCCTATATCGGACACCCCATCGTAGGCGATACCCTCTACGGCAGCGCGCACCCCTCCCTGCCCCGACAGGCGCTCCACGCCGAGTCGCTGACCTTCCCCCATCAGGGCGGCAGTCTGCGGAAGATCTCCGCGCCCCTGCCCGACGATCTGAAAAATCTCTTGAAGGAGCTGTCAGAATGAACAAGATCCTCAACGTCCCCCGCGCCATCGGGCAAAAGCTGAAGCACGGTGCGCTGACCTTTCACCGTTCTATCCCCAAATGGTTCTACGCTTTTCCGATCCTTGCGGGCGTCTGCGCCATCCTGCACCTGATCTGCAGTCTGTCGCCCACCTTTGCCGACGGCTTCAGCGATACGGTCTGCGCCATCTTCCGATTTCTGCTGGCCAAGCTGACCGGATGGATCCCCTTTTCCATGGGGGAGCTGACCGTCATCCTGCTGCCTTTTGCACTGCTGTTCATGATCGGGCTGTCGATCCGGATGATCGGTCACTTTTCCGCCAAGCTCTATTGCCGCACGCTGGCAGGAATGCTGTCGGTGCTGTTTACGCTGTATTCGCTGTTCGTGCTGACGCTGGCACCCGGCTATCAGGGCTCCACGCTGGATGTAAAAATGGGGCTTTCCCGAGATCCCGTCTCGGTGGAGGAGCTGTATTCCACCGCCGAGATCCTGCGGGACAAAGCACAAGCCGAGCTGGACGATATCGTCTTCCGTCACGGCACCTTCTCGGTCATGCCCTACAGCCTGGACGAGATGAACGAAAAGCTGGGCGACGCATATGAGACGGTCAGCGAAAAATACGATTTCATTCAGAATTTCCGCTCGACTATCAAATTCGTGATGCTCAGCGAGCCTATGTCCTATACCCACATCACCGGCGTGTATTCCTTCTATACGGGAGAGGCCAATC
>CAZFJJ010000256.1:0-2447 GCA_964519075.1 uncultured Lachnospiraceae bacterium | reverse complement strand
CATAGCAAAAGGCTGAGCCATTCGCTTCCTAAAAAGCTTTTGACTCAGCCCCTTTGGTTTTATTCGAAGTAAGCGTCAATGATGGTGAACTCACCGGAGGTATCTACTGCGCCACCCTCACCGAAGATGATGATGGATCTTGCGGCGTCGACAGGTACATTGTTCAGCGCGATGGTTACGGTCTGCTCGCTACCGTCGAAGGCCACGGTTTGTTCGAAGGTTTGATTGTCGAAGGGCTTGACCAGAATCGTCTTGCCTGCCGTACCCTGTACCTTCAGCACCAGCTTGGTCTGACCGGTATAGGCCTCGGAGATGTCTGCTGCCATGTTTACCCAGGAGTAGCCCCAGCTGGATTCAGCTTCTTCGGCGGTCTGCTTGGTATAAGCAACGTGAACGGTGCCGTCTGCATTGACGGTAATGTTGTAGTATTGCTTGCCCAATCCCTCGTTGTTGTCGTACCATTCCAGCGCGGTATGCTCGGGGACGTCGGGAGTCTCGGGTTCGTCGGGCAGATTGGTGGTAGCGTCGGGATCGGGAGTAGTGTCGCCGTCATCGGTGACAACAGGGGTGTTGCCGTCGGTCTCGGGAGCCTTCGTGCCGTTGGGATCTTCAGTAGTGGTCACACCGACGATGGCAGCGGTGGTGGTCACGGGGGCTTCGGGGGTGGTGTTGGCGGGAGTGGTCGCATCCTCGTTCTCACCGCCGCAAGCGACCAGCACTGCAGACAGAATCATGCCTGCCAGGATCAAAGATAAAGCCTTTTTCATGTGTAATCGTCCTTTCCTATCTGTTCGGTGCATTTCACATCGATTTATTACAGTATAGCACGATTTACAGCATTTGTCAATAGATCTTTAGAGTTTTCACATTCTGCGGCCACGTTCGCGCTTTAAGTTTCCGGCGCGATCCACCGCTTCATCTGCGGCAGGGCGGTGAGGATCAGCAAAACAGTCAGCGTGATGATCAGCTCGGGCAGCATATACAGTCCGTTGTAGACCGTTGAATAGAGCCATGTGTTCTCAAAGCTCCAGCCGAAGGCGACCTCGCCCACCGACTTCCAGACGATGGCACCCGACAGCACCGACGAGACGTAGCGCAGGCAGATGGCAATGGCGGTTCCGGCTACAAAGCCGCTCCGTCCGCTTTGGCGGAGGATGCCTGCAAGTCCCAGCACGGTGAAGGCGATGAGGTAGTCGAAGAGGATCATACCGATCCACGCATCGACGGTGAGCCCCCAGCTCATGGCCTCGCCCAGCCCCTGCAAAAGCTGGAGCAGAGCGTAGGCAAACGCCGAGCCAAGACCCCAGCCGAGTCCGAACTTCAGCGAGACCAGACAGAGGGGGAGCATGGAGAAGAGGGTGACCGACCCACCCCAGGGGAAGTCGATGATCTTGACGAAGCTCAGCACGAAGGAAAGCGCCAGGAGGATCGCCGAGGTCACCAGCTTGTGTGTGTTTGTGTGTTTCATAAAACACCTCCGAAAAAATAAAAACTCCGCACCGAATAAGCGGTGCAGAGTCATAACGGCAAAGACCTCCCCCATATCGGGCGACGCTATGCCAGATTACGATCTTCCTACGACGGCATTATCCGTATCAGGTAAAGGGTTCGAGTGCCCCTGTACAGGCTCTCATCTCAGCTTTTGACAGCACCCCTGATCGTTATTCGGTTCGGTGAGGCTATTGTAACACAAAATCCTCCGCTTGTCAAGGTAAAGCGGAGGATTTTTCCAAAACTGCGGATGATGCAGACTGGGGGTCAGATCCTGCGTAGCTCCACTGCCGCCAGCTCCTCCAGCGATTCTACCGACAGATCGGCGATCCGCCGCTTTTCCTCCTCGCTGGCGGTGAAGGATTCGTCGTAGACGCTGACTGTGTAAAATCCCGCCCGCTTGGCGGTTGCAAGGGCGGTGGGCGAATCCTCCACTACGGCAGTGGTGGCGCGGTCGCTGCCAAGACGGCGGAGCGACTCTTCGAATACGGTAGGAAACCGCTTGTCCGCACCCACCTCGGTGCAGGTGAGGATGAATTTCTGCCCTGTGATGCCCACCGTGGTAAGCCCTGCCTCCACGTGGGATCGCTCGGCGGCGGTGGCGACGCAGTAGGGAATACCCGCCGCCTCCAGACGGCGGATCAGGTCGAGCGCGCCTGCCTTTGGGGTGGCTTCGGTGCAGTAGTAGTCGTCCATCAGCGAGATCACTTCTCGGGACAGAGCCTCGGGGGTGACGTCCAGCCCGAAGGTCTCCTTCAGATAAACGGCGATCTCGGGAACGGGCTTCGTGTGGACGTGATAGAGAAAATCATCGGGCGGGGTGAACCCATACCGCTCCAGATAGAGAAAACCCACCTGATCCCAGCGGGGATTGGAGTCGATGAGGGTGCCGTCCATGTCGAAGATCACCCCCGACAGCGAAAGTGTGTCCATAAGTGCCTCCCAATGCAGCTGCC
>CAZFJJ010000255.1:0-2468 GCA_964519075.1 uncultured Lachnospiraceae bacterium | reverse complement strand
CTTTTCGTTTTTGGTCAGACCGTCGCGTTCGATGGTCTCACAAACTTCCTTGAAAATGGAAAGTGCTTGCTTTTTCATCATTATGCCTCCTCGTTGATGTGGGTCCAGTCCAGAATGACCTTGCCGCATTTGCCGCTGTTCATAGCCGCAAAGCCTGCCTCGAAGTCGCGAACGTCCATTCTGTGGGTGATGATATTGGAGATGTCCAGGCCGCCCTGCAGCATTGCCGACATCTTGTACCAGGTCTCGTGCATTTCTCTGCCGTAGATGCCCTTAATAATCAGGCCGTTGAAGATGACCTTGGACCAGTCGATCCTGGCATCGCTCTTCAGAAGACCCAGCAGAGCGATCTTGCCGCCGTGAATCATATGATCGATCATAGAGTTGAATGCGATCTCGCTGCCCGACATTTCCAGACCGATATCAAAGCCCTCTTTGATAGACAGCTTTTCCATAACATTTCCCAGATCTTCCTTAGCGGTGTTGACTGTATGCTGGATGCCCAATGTCTTTGCCAGCTCCAGACGGTCGTCGTTGATATCGGTGATGACCACGTGTCTTGCGCCTACGAACTTACAGACAGCCGCCGCCATAATACCAATGGGACCCGCGCCGGTGATCAGCACGTCCTCGCCTGCCATGTTGAAGGACAGCGCGGTATGTACTGCGTTTCCGAAGGGATCGAAGATGGCGTACATTTCTTCCGGAACACCCTCTTCGCATCTGCGAACGTTTTCCTGAGGGATGACCAGATATTCGGCAAACGCGCCGTCGCGGTTTACGCCAACGCCAACGGTATCCTTACACAGGTGACCGTTACCGGAGAGGCAGTTGCGGCATCTGCCGCATACGATGTGCCCTTCGCCGGAAACCGAGTCGCCGATCTTCCATCCGGTCACGTTCTTGCCCACCTCAACGATCTCGCCCACGTATTCGTGACCGATGGTCATAGGAGTTTTGATGGTCTTCTGGGACCATGCGTCCCAATTATAGATGTGCAGGTCGGTTCCGCAGATCGCAGTCTTGTGGATCTTGATCTTTACGTCGTTCTCGCCAACCTGAGGCTCCGGGACGTCCTCCATCCACAAGCCTTTGTCGGGGTATTTTTTTACAAGTGCTTTCATGTAATTTCCTCCATGATTGATCAAATCATATCTTGTATAGATTGATGCAGATATGCAATAAACCGTTCGGTCATGGGTGAGACCTTGCGGGTATCGTTGAGCAGATAGCCGATGATATAATGCTCTCGGCTGTCGAAGGGGATACTGACGATGTCTCCCTTGTTCAGCGCGGACGGCATGATGCCGGTTCCCACGGTATAAGCGTCGGTAATCAGCAGCAGATTCATCAGGGTCGCGCGGTCGCTGATCTCGATGTGCTTATCCATCACCAGAGCGTCGGTCAGCTCCTCAGTAAAGAAGGAAGAGGTCTGCTCGCCCTGCTCGTAGGAAACGTAGGGATACTCCTTCAAATCGGCGCTACAGAGCCGCTCCATTCCCGCCAGCGGGTGCTGACGGCGGAAGAACACGTGGGGAGAGGCTTTCAGAATCGGCGTAAAGCTAAGATTCCGCTTGCTGAGATAGCGCTTCATGATATCGTAGTCGCCGTCCTTGATGGCGATGATGCCGATGTCGCTGTAAGCTGTCTCCACCTCGCGGATGACGTTGTGGGTCTCGATCTCCTTGATGGAGTAGCGATAACGCTGTGCGGACGCATTCTTCAGAAAGTTTCCGAACACATCGGCAATGAAATCGTAATGCTGGGTGGCAATAAACAGCTTTTCTGCCTCGTGAGGCGAGCTGTATCGCCGTGCTACCAGCTCATCGGCTGCCACGATCTCCGCAGCATAGCGCACGAACTCCGAGCCCTCGTCGGTGAGGTAAACGCCGTTATTCGATCGCTCGAAAATGCGGACGTTCAGCTCCCGTTCCAAGGACTTAACAGCGGCAGAAAGTGACGACTGGGCGATAAATAACTGCTTTGCCGCTTCGCTGAAGGAACCGATCCGAGCGATCTCCAATATGTATTTACATTGCTGTATAGTCATACGAGCCTCCCGCTACATACCGTCTCTTTTCATTATAACACGAACCATCAGGAAACACAAATATCAATAACCGATTGCCACCGTTCGTTTTTTTCGATATACCGAGCGTCAATGCCCTTTGCCTACGCAAACGCACGGGCGATCTTTTCCCGCAGATTGAGGAGGTAAGCAGGATCGGAGGGATAGTGGATAAAGTCCAGCTCGCCGTCGGTGCCCTCCAGCAGGAGTTCCTCGGTGGCTTCGCGGCCGAACTTTTCCTCGTACAGGCGAAGGGCGCGCATATCGTCCATCGCTTCCCGCAGAGCGTTGAGGCGAATCGATTCCCACGCCTCGCCGTCGGTGCCGGGATAGACTAAGAAGCAGTCGCCGGAGGGGGTGAAATAGCCGCAGTCGGGGCTCGCATAGGGATCCATTGGAG
>CAZFJJ010000254.1:0-2488 GCA_964519075.1 uncultured Lachnospiraceae bacterium | reverse complement strand
GGATGGGGTAATCGATCACAAGGTCGCCGTCCAGATAGACGGTGATCGTCTGCCCTTTCACCACCACCTTCAGATCGTGGGTGAACATTCCCTGATGGTCGAGGGCGTAGGAAACGAGACAACGCTCGGCGTACGCCCACTCGTTGACGGTCAGCTTGTCGTGATCGATGCGGACGGTGTAGCCGTAGCCCGAGGAGGCGGGCTGTGCGCCGTAGAAGCTCTCCTTTTGCATCCGCAGGAGGACTTCGGCGCATCCTACCGTCAGGTCGGCGGTGCCGTGGACGGTGGCGGTGATCTCGTAATCGGTCCAGCCGTGCTCACCCGCATAGCCGTAGCCGTTGCCCTCGGCGCAGGAAACGCCCATATATTTGTGCAGGAGGGATGTTCCTCCCTTCCAGCCGAGGACTTCCACGGCGGGAGTCAGATGACCGTTCTCCACCAGTACGGTGTCGGTGACTTCATTGGCGAAGGATAGCTCGAAGCTGTCGGCGGTGAAGGCAGAGGCGGCAGTAATGACCAGATCCTGCATACCCGCGGTGAGGTCGATCGTACCAAGCACCACTTTCGCGGAGCCGTCACGGTCGTACTTCGTCGGGGCGGGCGCGGCGAGGGCGACGCCGTTTACCGCCACGGCTACGCCGTCGGATGCGTCGCGGACGGTTGCCGTCAGCATATATCTGCCGTCCACCTTGACGTTCACGGGGTAGGTGAAGGTCATGCCTTCGGCGGCGGGGATGCAGAGGATC
This sequence comes from uncultured Lachnospiraceae bacterium, assembly GCA_964519075.1. Taxonomy (GTDB): domain Bacteria; phylum Bacillota; class Clostridia; order Oscillospirales; family CAG-272; genus CAKSQF01. The sequence goes on along the minus strand of CAZFJJ010000254.1, from coordinate 1,742 downwards.
TCCATGCCGTTTTCGCGGCAGGATACGGCAGCGTTATTCTCCACAGCGTGGACGGCGTCCATTCTGCCGGGAACACCCTTGCGGGCGGTCTTGTCGGAGCTGCCGCCCGCGTAGGCGGAGAAGCCGATGAAGCCGACTACCGACTTCTCGGGAAGCTCGGCAAAGCCGATCTTGCCGCCCTTGACGGCGGATTTCCAAGAGAGGAAGCACTGATTGTTGTTCAGTAGCAGCTCGCTCTTCTCTTCTGCGGTGCGGCTAACGCGATAGGAGTTGTTGGAGCGCAGGTTCACGTTTTTGGGGAGTGTCCCTGCCGCTACTGTCTTGCCCTTTTCGGTAACGGTGACGCATCTGCCGTTGACCGCAATCCTTCCGTCGCCGCCTGCGTAGGCAATGACAAAATCCTTACCCTTAGCGTTGATATTTACCTCGGCAGTGTAAACGGCAGGAGTTGCCGCCTTGGTGAGGAGCAGAGTCTCGCCCTTCTTGGTGACCGCAGACAGCGCGTCGGCACCGCGCACCGAGTAGTCGGCTGTGGTAGGCTTTTCCTGATCCCACCAGATGGTGTTGGCGTACATTCTGGCGCCGTTGAAGAAAAGGCGATCCACGTTCATACTGCGGTGATGGGGCTGCTTCACCAGTTCGTAGCTGTGGTAGACGATATACGCGCCATCCATGTCGGGGGCAAGACAGCTGGAGCTGTGTCCGAGACCGTGGAATTCATCTCCCACCTCGGCAAGGATCACACGGTTCTTCATGTTCACATAGCCCGATACGGGAGAGGTCTCGGAAACGCTGTAGGCGATCTTGTAGCACTTACTCAGCAGGTGATTGCCCGTATAGGTGAGGAAGTATTTGCCACCGTGGCGAAGCACCAGCGGTCCCTCCGTCCAGCCGTTCAGCCAGCTCTCGGGGATAGGCTTGCCGGGGAGATCAACGGTCTCGGGATCAGACATGGTATGGTAGTTGATGCCGTCCTCCTCAGCACGGAGGAAATAGCTTTCGCCGTTGTCATCAATGAAGAAGCTGCCGTCGATGCGCTGACCGATGCGGTCGGTGATGAGTTTATAGGGACCCTCGGGGCGGTCGGCGCGGAGGAGGTAGTGACCGTTGCCGTGGGGAGAGGTACACATATAGAATTTGCCGTTGTTATAGATGACCTCGGGGGCGTAGCCGCCGCAGATCTCGGGGATGTCGCAGGCGACACCCATATGCGTCCAGTCAATCAGATTGTCGGACTTCCAGCAATAGAGGTAGGAGGGCGCACGTCCTGCGGAAAAATACAGGTAGTAGTCGCCGTCGTAGCGCATGACGAAGGGATCGCCGGTACTGCCCGGTTCGGGAGCTTTGAAGGGGTTTCTGTACAGATTCTTGTTCTCTTCCATGGTGCGATGTCCTTTCTGCGGAGCTTCCGCATCCTTTTCCGATTTTCGGAAAGGGTAAAAAATGCCGAAAAGTCCCCTCGACCCCCAAAAAACGTTAGAAAGATGGATTTCTACTTCTTGTTGTGGGTCTTCGAGGGGACTTTTGATGATTCACCTTATCAAAGACGAATGGTTGGTGTATTTGGTTTTGGACTTCCGGTGGGATGCATTTGAGAAAGAAGGGTATATACAGCAGAAACTGTTCGCTTTTCTCTAAGGAACAAATCTTTCCCTTCGGTCAGGATTTGGACGGGGAGGAAAGAACCATCTCAAAAGCCGAAGTTTATTACCAACCCGCGAACAACGCCCTACGGGCGATAT